>NZ_JBEXUS010000006.1:0-143888 GCF_040614455.1 Nocardia sp. NPDC005978 | reverse complement strand
GGGGGCCTCACCGTGGGTCGCCCCCCCGCGGTTCTCAGTCCTCGGGCGAATCGCGGAAGATGCCGTTGCCCGCCGTGGTGCGGGAGAGGGCGTCCGCGGCCAGGATCACCGCCGCCGCGGTCCAGGTGGTTCGCTCCTCGGGCCAGCGCTTCCCGTCGGTGAAAACCATTCCGGTCCAATAGGAGCCGTCGGATTCGCGCAGATGCTGGATCTCGCCGAACAGGCGCGTGGCGGTGTCGTGGTCGCCGTTGGCCTCGAGGGCCAGGACCAGTTCGCAGGTCTCGGCGCCGGTCACCCAGGGCGCGTCCGACACACAGCGGATGCCGAGGCCGGGGACCATGAACTCGTCCCGGTGCCGTTCGATGCGGGCGGTGGCCTCCGGGCCGCGGAGCGCGCCGCCGAGAATCGGGTAGTACCAATCCATCGAGTAGCGGGATTTGTCCAGGAAGAGCTCCGGGCGATGGCGGAGGGCGTCGCCCAGCAGCCGCCGCGCGGCAGCCCACTCCGGCCGCGGGTCCCCGAGCTGCTCGGCCAGGCCAACCGCACAGCCCAGACTGTGGTGGATGCTCGAACACCCGGTCAACAGCGCTTCCCCGGGACTGCCGGTGGACCAGTAGATCTCACCGTGCGGACCCTGCTGGCCCAGGACGAAGTCGATGCCCGAGCGGACCGCCGGCCACAGGCTCGCGGCGAAGCCGAGATCACCGGTGACCGTCGCGAAATGCAGGATCCCGGTTGCCAGGTACGCGCAGAAATTGGTGTCGCTGTCGGCGTTCTCGATCAGTCCCCGGCGCACCTGAGCGGGCCAGGACCCGTCGGGGCGCTGGGTTTTGGCGGACCACAGGTAGGCATCACGCGCCTCGTCCCACAGGCCCGCCACCGTCAGGCCCATGGCCGACTCGATGTGGTCCCACGGATCGGTGTGCCCGCCGGTGAACCACGGCAGCGCACCGTCGGGTTCCTGTGCGGCGGCGATGGATTCGCCCGTGCGGCGGATGTCGGCGCTCGTCAGTATCCCGGGAACCGCCGGTAGCTCACCGGGCGTCACGGGCGACCGCCGGTTTGGTGAAGTACAGGGCCACGCTCTTGCCGATGACCGGGTTCAGCAGTCGCTCGGCCGTGCGGGTCAGGCGCGGCGCGGACATCATGTCCCACACCAGCATCCGGTGATACAGGGTGACCAGGCGATGCTGTTCCTTCGAGACCCCGACCGCGCATTTGAGCCACCAGAAGGGGGCGTGCAGGGCGTGCGCGAACTCGCGATGCCGGTAGTGCACACCGTGTGCGACGACCTTGTCCCGCAACTCCGACGCCCGGTAGATCCGCACGTGCCCGCCCTCGTTGGCGTGGTACTCGTCCGACAACGCCCAGCAGATCCGCTCGGGCAGCCACCGGGGCACCGTGATCGCCAGTACGCCACCGGGTTTGAGCACGCGCGTCAATTCGGCGATGGCGCGGGCGTCTGCCGGGACGTGCTCGAGGATCTCCGAGGCGATGACCACGTCGAATTCACCGTCACCGTAAGGCAGATCCAGTGCGTCACCGGCAACCGTCTGCGCTTTCGCGTAGCCCGGAGCCTCGCCCGCCGCGGCCATGGCCTCGAACATGACGGCCACATCGGTTAGGTCACCGGTGTTCTGGTCGAATGCCACCACGTCGGCTCCGCGCCGGTAGGCCTCGAACGAGTGCCTGCCCGCTCCGCAGCCGACATCGATGACCCGCACCTCGGGCCCGATCCCGAGTCGATCGAAATCCACGGTCAGCATGAGATCTCCTGTCTGGCGAAAAGCACTGTCCGGATCACCGGGTGGTTCCGGTGGCCGCGGGATTCCGGTGCTCCCGGCGGGCGATCGCGCGCTCGTACACCGCGACCGTCCGGGTCGCGACCGCGGACCAGCTGTACACCTCAAGCGCGCGCCGGCGTCCGGCGATTCCCATGCGGTGCAGGCGATCCGGGTCGCGCAGCAGCGCGTCGAGGGTGCCGGTCAGCGCGTCGGCGTCACCCGGGGCGACCAGCTCGGCGCAGGATCCGGTGACCTCGGGCAGCGCCCCGGCCCGGCTGGCAACCAGCGGTGTCCCGCTGGCCATGGCTTCCACCGCGGGCAGCGAGAACCCTTCGTACAGCGAGGGAATGCACGCGATCCGCGCCGAGGCGAGCAGTTCGGCGAGCTGTTCGTCGGTGAGCCCGTCGACCGCGGTCACGATATCGGCCAGGCCCAGATCGGCGATGAGCTTCTCGGTCGGCCCGTTCGGTTCGAGCCGGGCCACCAGCCGCAGCTCTATTTCGTGCGAATGCCGCAGCCGGGCAACGGCTTCCAGTAGATGCGCGATGCCCTTGAGCGGCTTGTCCGCGCTGGCGACCGCCACGATCCGACCCGGCGCCCGGGGCGCATCGCGCGGTCGGAACAGCTCGGTGTCCACTCCGAGGGGAATCGTGTGCAGTTGCCGCGGCGAGACTCCGAAGTCCTCGGCGATATCGTCCGCCGAGGACGAAGACACGGTGATCAGATCCGGAATCTGCCGCACCACCCGCGCCTGCATGCCCAGAAATCCGTACCAGCGGTGGACGAACGGTTTGCGCCGCCACGGCGCGGCCGCGAGATCCAGGGCGCGGTCCCGAGTGATGGGATGGTGGACGGTGGCGACCACCGGTAGCGTGCGCGCGATATCGAGCAAGCCGTAACCCAGGCACTGGTTATCGTGTACCACGTCGAAATCGGCTGTCCGCGAACGCAACAACCGCGCCGCTCGCAAACTGAAGGTGCGCGGCTCGGGGAAGCCGGCGGTCCACATCGTGCCCAGCTCGAGCAGGTCGATCCGGTCCCGGATCTCCCGCGGATGCGGGGTCCGGAACGGATCGTCGTCGCGGTACAGGTCCAGACTCGGCACCTCGGTGAGCCGCACCCGGGGGTCGAGGTCCTCCGGATAGGGCTGACCGGAGAACACCTCGACCCGATGCCCGAGTTCGGCGAGCCCGCGGCTCAGATACCGGACGTACACGCCCTGTCCGCCGCAGTGCGTCTTGCTGCGGTAGGACAGCAGCGCTATGCGCACGCGCCCTCCTCGATCAGCAGTTCGGCGCACTTCTCGCCGATCATCAGCGCGGGCGCGTTGGTGTTGCCGCCGGTGATGCTGGGCATGATCGAGGCGTCGGCCACGCGCAGGCCCTCGATCCCGCGCACCTCGAGCGTGGGATCGACCACGGCCCGCTCGTCCACGCCCATCCGGCAGGAGCCGACCGGGTGATAGATCGAATGCGCGCGATCGGGCAGGGCCCGCCGCAGCCCGGCGGCGTCGGCGAACGACGGGCCGGGGGAGTATTCCTCGTCGATGTCGCCCGCGATCGCACTGTGCGCCATGATTTCTCGCACGGTGCGCATGCCCTCGACCAGGAAGTCGATGTCCCGGGGATCGCTCAGATAACCCGGATCGATCAGCGGCGCGGCGAACGGATCGGCCGAGGCCAGACGGACCTCGCCCCGGCTCTCGGGATAGATCAGGCTCGGCATCACCGTGAGCGCGGGCCGCCGCTCGACCAGGTACATCTTGTCCGCGTCCTGGTTGGGCGTCGGATAGCTCCACGGCAGACTGTGGATCTGCAGATCCGGATGCGCGCCCTGTGCGAACCGCGTCTTGACGAAGCCCACCGCCTCGAACACCGTGCGCCCCATCCAGGAACTGCCCGGACGCCGGAACTCCCGGGCCAGCGCCTTCGCGAAATAGGTCGGAATCCCGCGGTGCACCGCCTTTTTCGAGACGAAGGTCATCGGCACGAACACGTGGTCGTGCAGGTTCTGCCCGACCGGCAGATCGGCGTGCACCGCGATGCCGAGATCACCCAGGTGCGACGCGGGCCCGATTCCGGACAGCATCAGCAGCTGCGGTGAACCGATCACACCGCAGGACACGACGACTTCCTTTCCGGCCCGCAGGATCTCGCGCTCCCCGGACCGGCCGGCGATCTCCACCCCCACCGCCCGGCCGTTCTCGATCACCACGCGGGTGGCGTGAGAGTGGGTGAGCACCCGCAGGCGCGGATTCGGCCGATCGGTGAGGTAGCCGCGAGAGGAGCTGTAGCGCAATCCGTTTCGCACACTCTGCTGGAAGACCGACACCCCCTCCTGGCTCTCCCCGTTGTAGTCCTCGATGATCGGCGCGCCGAGCGTCTCGGACGCCGCGACCATGAACTCCTCGGTGATCGGGGTCAGCTCCCGCTGCCGGGTGACCTCGATCGGCCCACCGGTCCCGCGGTACTCGTCGGCGCCGCCCTCCCAGTTCTCCAGCCGCCGGTAGGCCGGCAGCACGTCGGCGTAACTCCAGCCCTTGTTGCCCGCCCCGGCCCAGGAATCGAAATTGGCTCGATTGCCGCGCACGAACAGCATGCCGTTGACCGAGCTCGAGCCGCCGAGCACCTTCCCGCGGGTCATCGGGATGCGGCGGCCGTTGGCGTGCGACTGCGGGACCGAGTACTGCTTCCAGCACACCCGTGACTTGAGCGGGGGAATGGTGTGCACCATGGTGATCAGGCCGGGACTGCTGACCAGGCGGGTGTCATCGGCCCGCCCCGCCTCCAGCAGGATCACCTCGGCGCCGTGCTCTGCGAGGCGGCTCGCGACCACCGCACCCGCGCTGCCCGCGCCCACGACGATGTAGTCGGCTTCCTTCATGCTCGTACCGTTCGTCTCTACTCGTACCGCACTTGCCAGTGCTTGATGCCGTTGATCCAGCCGTTGCGCAGGCGTTCGGGCTCGCTCACCTGGGACAGATCGGGCATCGCGTCGGCGAGCGCGTTGAACATCAGATCGATTTCGAGCCGGGCCAGATTCGCCCCGACGCAGTAGTGCGCACCGGTGCCGCCGAAGGCCAGGTGCGGATTGGGATCGCGCAGAATGTCGAACTCGAACGGCTTCTCGAACACGTCCTCGTCGAAATTGGCCGAGCTGTAGAACAATCCGAGGCGCTGACCGGCCTTGATCTGCTGCCCGCCGAGCTCGGTGTCCTGGGTGGCGGTGCGCTGGAACGCGGTCACCGGGGTCGCCCAGCGGATGATCTCGTCGGCGGCGGTGCGCGGGCGTTCGCGTTTGAACAGCTCCCACTGCTCGGGGTGATCGATGAACGCCTTCATCCCGTGCGTGATGGCATTGCGCGTGGTCTCGTTGCCCGCCACCGCGAGCAGGATGACGAAGAACCCGAACTCGTCCGAGCCGAGCGATTCCCCGTCCACATCGGCGTGCACCAGCCGGCTGACGATGTCATCGAGCGGGTCCGCGCGCCGCTGCTCGGCCAGATTCCAGGAATAGCCCAGGATTTCGACCGAGGCATTGGTGCTCGAGTCGGTGGTGGCGGTGTCGCCGTACTCGGGGTCGTCGTAGTTGAGCATCTGGTTCGACCACTCGAAGAGCTTGCCGCGATCGGCCTGCGGAATGCCCAGCAACTCGGCGATGGCCTGCAACGGCAGCTCGGCCGCCACCTGCTCGACGAAATCACCGCCGCCCTCGTTCTTGGCCGCGGCCACGATCGCGGTCGCGCGCTCGCTCAACGCGGCCCGCAGGCCCTCGACCGCGCGCGGGCTGAAGCCCTTGGAGATGATGCGCCGGATCTTGGTGTGCTTGGGCGGATCCATGTTGACCAGCAGCGCGCCGGTCAACTCGATCTGTTCGATGGTGACCTGGCCGGGCAGCCGGATCACCGCGCCCTTGAGCTGGGCGGAGTACAGCTCGTGGCTGCGCGAGATCTCTTTGATGTCTTCGTGTTTGGAGACGACCCAGAACCCGCCGTCGTGGAACCCGCCGGACTGCTCGTCGGTCTGGGCGTTCCACCACACCGGCGAGGTGCGGCGCAGTTCGGCGAATTCGCGGACGGGGTTACGGGTTGCCCAGAGCTCGGGATCGGTGAAATCGAATCCGGTGGGGATGGATGGGGCCGACACAGCTACCTCCAGATAGGCCGACGTCGTTGTGGACCGGGTGATCAGCGCTGCCGGCGGCGGTAGCGCACGCGACAGGGCTGCTGCAACTGCACGACCATCTTCGAGTGGTCGTTGCGGTAGGTGTCCGACGGCTGGGCAAGCTCGAATTCCCAGTCCCGCAGCAGAATCGAGAAGATGGCCTTGAGCTGCATGAGCGCGAACGGAGCGCCGACGCAGCGGTGCCGGCCCGCGCCGAAGGGGATCCAGTTCCAGCGGTTGACGATGTCTTCCTGGCGGGGATCGAGGTAGCGGGTGGGATCGAAGCGATCCGCCTCGGGGAAGTCCTCGGGGATCCGGTTGGAGATCGCCGGGGTCGCGGCGACCATGTCACCGGGGGCGATCCGATTTCCGCACACCTCGAATTCGTCCCGTGCGATGCGCATCAGGATGATCAGCGGCGGATGCAGCCGCAGGGTCTCCTTGAGCGTGGCCTCGAGATTCGGGATCTGGCGCAGCGCGTTGTGGCTCACCTCGGAGCCGTCGGCGTACAGCTCGTCCAGCTCGGACACGACCGCGGCGAGGGTCTCGGGGTTGCGCAGCAGCTCGATGATCGTCCAGGCCGCGGTGCCCGAGGTGGTGTGGTGCCCGGCGAACATCATCGAGATGAAGATGCCGGTGATCTCGCTGGCGGAGAAGCGCGGTACGCCGTTCTCGTCGCGGACCGAGATCAGCACGTCGAGCATGTCGCGCTCGTCCTTGCCGGTGGGCGGGTTCGCCTCGCGCTGATCCATGATCCCCTGCACTAGTTCCACGAGCGCGACGCGGGCTTCGTCGCGGCGGCGGAAGCTGTCGATCGGCGCGTAGGGATCGACGTAGGCCAGCGCGTCGGTGCCCTGTTCGAGCTCGTGGTAGAGGTGCGCGAAGCGCCCGTCGAGCTGATTGCGGAACTTCACCCCGATCAGGCAGGACGAGGAGGTGTAGATGGTCAGCTCGGCGAAGAATTCGAGCAGATCGATCTCGCCCTCGTCGCCCCAGCGCGCGAGCATCTGGTCCACCTCGTGCGCGATGGTGGCCGCGTGCCCGCGCATGTGGTCCGCGCGCAGGGCCTGGTTGTGCAGCATCTCCTTGCGGCGCTCGGGCGGTGCGTCGAACACGACGCCCTCACCGAAGATCGGCTTCATGAACGGATAGGCCGCGCCCTGATCGAGGTCCTCGTCGCTGGCGCGGAAGAAGAACTCGTTGGCTTCGGCGCCCGACAGCAGGATGACATCGCGCCCCGCGAGTTCGAACGATCCGACATCACCGCACTCGGTGCGCACGCGCTGCATCAGCGCGATGGGGTCGGTGCGGAACTCCTGCAGGTGCCCGTGCTCGTCGTGGCCTCCGGACACGCGCTGCGGTTTGACCAGCGTCATTGCAAATCCTTCCCGGAACGAATGTCCAGACAGAGAATGGACATGTGTCCGGACAGTACTACGGTTATGGATGCGCGACAAGGTGTGCGGGACGGTCTCCGGGAACTGCTGTGAAATACGTTGCGGTGCTTGGTGATCAGCGGGGGTCGTGTGCGGCCAGGACGCGTCGCACGGAGGCTTCGAGCAGGTCCGCCACCTCCTGGTACGACAGCAGGCCCATCCCGGCCCGCAGTAGAGCGCCGGAGTAGAGCAGTTCGAGCATCGCGACGCCCGCGGGATCCTCGAATCCCAGTGCGCCGGTGATGCGTCCGTGAATCTCGCGCCCGATGCGCACGCGCAGGTGCTGCACGTCGGGGTCGTCGCCCAGTAGTGAACTGCTGACCGCGCTGGCCAGCGCCGGCTCGTCGGCCACCAGCATCGACACCTGGCGTAGCACCGCGACCACGCGGGTGGCCGGATCGGCGCCGGTGGTGTCCGGGGCCGGGGTGGCGATCAGCCGTCGCCAGAACACCTCGGTGATCAGGTGTTCCTTGGAGGAGAAGTAGGTGTACGCGGTGGCGGTGCCGACACCCGCGGCCGCCGCCACCAGGCGAACGGTGGTGCCGGAGTAGGCCTCCCGGCCGACGACATCGACGGCGGCCGCGACCAGGCGTTCGACGGTGTCGGCCTGCTTCTCGGTGAGTCTTCGCCGAGTCGCCTCGATGTTGGTGGATGTCAGTTCGGACATGTGTCTGGACAGTATCACCGCAGGATGGCCGCGACAATGGCGTCGTCGAATGCCGGTGTCTTCCAGTCATGTTGAGCGGAAATCCGGGTATCGCCCGTCGGCTGCCGAACTTGTGGTCTTGCGTCCGAGCGAATATCCGAACTATATTCCGAACACCTGTCCAGACATGCATCGGAGCCTGACTATGAACGGCCTCGTCCCTTCCGAGGGCACGCCCCTGCTGATCGGCGGCAAGCTGGTGCCCGGCAGCGCGGGTGTCTTCGCGACCGTCAACCCCGCGACCGAAGAGGTCCTGGGCCACGCCGCCAACGCCTCGGCCGCGGACCTGGACGCGGCGATCGCCGCGGCCCGCACCGCCTTCGACGAGACCGACTGGTCCCGCAACCACGCCTTCCGCGCGAACTGCCTGCGGCAGCTGCGCGACGCGATGCGCGCACACGTCGAAGAACTGCGCGAGATCACCATCGCCGAGGTCGGCGCACCCGTCATGCTCACCTCGGGTCCCCAGCTCGAAGGCCCCATCGGCGACCTGTCCTTCGCCGCCGATCTGGCCGAAACCTACGCGTGGGAAACCGATCTCGGCACGGCCGTGCAGATGGGCATCACCAGCCGGCGGGTAGTGCGGCGCGAAGCGGTCGGGGTGGTCGGCGCCATCACCCCGTGGAACTTCCCGCACCAGATCAACCTCGCGAAGATCGGACCCGCCCTGGCGGCGGGAAACACCGTGGTGCTCAAGCCCGCCCCGGACACCCCGTGGTGCGCGGCCGTGCTGGGCACGCTCATCGTCGAGCACACCGACATCCCCGCCGGGGTGATCAACATCGTCACCTCCGACGATCACCAGCTCGGCGCGCAGCTGGTGGCGGACCCGCGCGTGGACATGATCACCTTCACCGGGTCGACCCAGACCGGCCGCGCGGTGATGGCCGGCGCCTCGGCCACCCTCAAGCGCACGTTCCTCGAACTCGGCGGCAAGTCCGCCGCGATCGTCCTGGACGACGCGGACATCGTCGGCGCGGTCAGCTACACCGCGTTCTCGGTGGCCGTGCACGCCGGGCAGGGCTGCGCGCTGACCACCCGCCTGCTCGTACCCCGTGCCTCCTACGACGCGGCGGTCGAGGCCGCCGCCAAGGCGCTGGCCAACCTGCGGGCGGGCGACCCCACCAAGCCCGGAACGATCTGCGGCCCGGTCATTTCCGAGCGCCAGCGTGATCGCGTCGAACGCTACCTCGACATCGCGCGCGAGGAAGGCGGGCGAATCGTGGTCGGCGGCGGACGTCCCGGGGACAAGGAGCGCGGCTTCTTCATCGAACCCACCCTCATCGCCGACCTCCCCAACACCGCGACCGTCGCCCAGGAGGAGATCTTCGGTCCCGTCCTGGTGATTATCGCCCACGATGGCGACGACGACGCCATCCGCCAGGCGAACGAATCCCCGTACGGCCTGTCGGGTTCGGTCTGGGGCGCGGACCCCGACCGCGTCGAACGCGTCGTCGCGGGCGTGCGCACCGGGACGCTCAGCGTGAACGGCGGTCTCTGGTACCACGCCGACGCCCCGTTCGGCGGGTACAAGCACTCCGGCATCGGCCGGGAAATGGGCGTCGCGGGCTTCGAGGAATACCTCGAGACCAAGCTCGTCGCCACGCCCGCCTGACATCCACTTCCCACACGAGGAGCTGAACTCACCATGGCACGATTCACCGGTCGCACCGCGATCGTCACCGGCGCGGCACAGGGCATCGGCGCGGGCTACGCCAAGGCGCTCGCGTCCGAAGGCGCGAATGTCGTTGTCGCCGACCTCAATGCCGAACGCGGCGAAGCCACCGCCAAGGAGATCGTCGCCGACGGCGGCACGGCGGTCTTCCACCGCGTGGACGTCTCGGACGCCGAATCGGCAACGGCCCTGGCCGATTTCACGATCGCCGAATTCGGGGCGATCAACCATCTGGTGAACAACGCCGCGATCTACGGCGATATGAAGCTGAACCTGCTGCTCAGTGTCGACTGGGATTACTACAAGAAGTTCATGAGCGTGAACATGGACGGCGCGCTCATCGTGACGCGGGCGGTGTGGAAGCACATGCGTAAGGCGGGTGGTGGTTCGATCGTGAACCAGTCCTCGACTGCCGCGTGGACGTACTCGAGCTTCTACGGGTTGGCCAAGGTCGGGGTGAACGGGCTGACCCAGCAGTTGGCTACCGAGTTGGGCGGGGCGAACATTCGGGTGAACGCGATCGCGCCGGGTCCGATCGATACCGATGCGACGAAGAATGTGACTCCGGATGTGATCGTGGAGGACATGGTCAAGCGGTTGCCGCTCAAGCGGATGGGTACTCCGCAGGATCTGGTGGGGGCGTGCCTGTATCTGCTGTCGGATGACGCGTCGTGGGTGACCGGTCAGATCTTCAATATCGATGGCGGGCAGGTCATTCGATGACGAGTGAATCGGCGCCCGCGCCGGTCGGGTTCATCGGCCTCGGCAATATGGGCGCTCCGATCGCCACCCGGCTGCTGGCCTGGCCGGGCGGGCTGACCGTCTGCGACGTGCGCCCCGAGGCCACCGCCCCCTTCACCGAGGCCGGCGCGCGGGCCGCGAGCACTCCGGCGGAACTGGCCGAGCACGCCCGGGTGATCTGCGTGACCGTCATCGACGACGCACAGGTCACCGAGGTCCTCACCGGTCCGCAGGGCATCCTGCGCACCGCCGCGGCGGGCACCGTCATCGCGGTGCACTCGACCATCAGCGATCAGACCGCGGAGAAACTGGCCGCGGTGTGCGCCGAGCACGCGGTGGAATTCGTCGACGCGCCGGTCAGCGGTGGCGCGGGCGCGGCGCAGCGCGGCAGCCTCGCCGTCATGGCAGGCGGGAGCGATGCGGCCCTGGCCGCCATTCGAGAGCCGTTCGCCTGCTTCTCCGATCGGCTCGTGCACACCGGGCCGGTCGGCACGGGCACGCGCATGAAACTGGCCCGCAACCTGCTGCACTTCGTGTCGTTCACCGCGGCCACCGAGGCGCAGCGTCTGGCCGAGGCGGCCGGACTCGATCTCTCGGCGCTGGGCAAGATCGTGCGCCATTCCGACGCCATCACCGGCGGTGCGGGCTCGATCATGTTGCGCGACACCACCGCACCGATCGATCCCGACGACTTCTGGTTCCCCATCCTGGGCCACGTCCGCAACCTGGGAGAGAAGGATCTGTCCCTGGCCGCGGATCTGGGCGACCGCCTCGGGGTCGACCTGCCGCTGACCCGGATCGCACTGGACAACCTGGCCGCCGGACTCGGCGTCGCGAGGCCGGCACTCACCTCGGAGAACTCATGACCGCGGACGCGACAACCGCCGACCCACTGCGCAGTTCGGACATCACCGACTGGGCCGCCACCGCCGACGTCGTCATCGCCGGCTACGGCATTGCCGGGGTGTGCGCGGCCATCGAGGCCGCCCGCGCCGGGGCGGACGTGCTCGTGCTCGAACGCACCGGCGGCTGGGGCGGCGCGGCGGCCCTGGCGGGCGGATTCGTCTACCTCGGCGGCGGCACACCGCTGCAGCGCGCACTCGGATTCGAGGACAGCCCCGAGCGGATGGAGAGCTTCCTGCTCGCCGCGGTCGGCGAGCAGGCCGACCCGGTCCGCATCGCGGACTACTGTCGCGGCAGCGTCGAGCACTACCACTGGCTCACCGACTGCGGCGTCCACTTCAAGGAGGAGTTCTGGGGCGAGCCCGGCTGGGAGCCGCCGCAGGACCAGGGCCTGATGTACTCCGGCGGCGAGAACGCCGCGCCCTTCCACACCCTCGTGCCCCCGGCCCCGCGCGGCCACGTTCCGCAGATGCAGAACAAGCGCACCGGTGAGCGCGGCGGCGGCTACATGCTGATGAAGCCGCTCGTCGAGACCGCCGAAAAGCTCGGTGTCCGCATCGAATACGACCTGCGCCTGCAGCGGCTGATCCTGGACGAGGACGGGCGCGTGGCCGGCATCGCCGCCCGGCGCTACGGTCAGGACCTGGCGGTCGCCGCCCGGCGCGGCGTCGTGCTGGCCACCGGCAGCTTCGCCTACAACGAGGACATGGTCGCCGCGCACGCGCCGCGCCTGATCGGGCGGCCCGCCGCGGCGATCGAGGAACATGACGGCATCGGCATCCTCGTCGCACAGGCCGTGGGCGCGCAGGTGGAGGCCATGGACGCCACCGAGGTCGCGTTCTTCGGCGACCCGCAACTGCTGGCCCGCGGCATCCTGGTGAACGGGGACGGGCAGCGGTTCATCGCCGAGGACACCTACCCGGGCCGGATCGGGCAGGCCGCCCTGATCGAGCAGGACAACAAGGCGTTCCTGGTCATCGACGAGGCCGCGCACGACGCGGGATCGAAGACCACCACGGCCACCCCGTTCTTCCGCCAGCAACCGACCTGGGTCGCCGAGACGGTCGCCGAACTCGAAGGCGAGATGGGGTTGCCCGCGAATTCGTTGCAGCACACCGTGTCCGCGTACAACGAGCATGCCGCCGGGGGCGCCGATCCGGTCCAGGGCAAGAAGTCCGAATGGCTGACCCCGATCGGATCCCCGGTGGCCGCGTTCGACATGCGCGGGTTCACCGCCGGGTTCCCCCTGGGCGGATTGCGCACCGATCTCGACGGGCAGGTCCTGGACCTGACGAACACTCCGATTCCGGGCCTGTACGCCGCCGGGCGCTGCACCGCGGGGATCTGCACCGGCGGCTACGCCAGTGGCGCGTCCCTGGGCGACAGCAGTTTCTACGGCCGGCGCGCCGGTCGCGCCGCCGCCCGGTGACCACCGCACCGCACTCACGAAAGAGATAGGCCCCGTATGCGATTCGGAGTCGTACTGTTCACCAGCGACCGCGGCATCACCCCCGCGATCGCGGCCAAGGCCGCCGAGGAACGCGGTTTCCGGTCCTTCTTCGTCCCCGAGCACACCCACATCCCGGTCAAACGCGAAGCCGCGCACCCCGGAACCGGCGACGCCTCGCTGCCCGATGACCGCTACACCCGCACCCTGGACCCGTGGGTGTCACTGGCCATGGCCGCGGCGGTCACCGAGACTATCGAGCTGTCGACCGCGGTGGCCCTGCCGGTCGAGCACGACCCGATCACCCTGGCCAAGACGATCGCCACCCTCGATCATCTCTCCGGCGGGCGCGTCACCCTCGGGGCCGGATTCGGCTGGAACACCGACGAACTCGCCGATCACGGGGTGCCGCCGAACAAGCGGCGCACCGTGCTGCGCGAGTACATCGAGGCCATGCGCGAGCTGTGGACGCGCGATGAATCCAGCTACGCCGGGTCGTACGTGAACTTCGGGCCCAGCTGGGCCTGGCCCAAACCCGCCCAGGCGCATGTCCCCGTGCTGATCGGAGCCGCGGGCACCGAGAAGACCTTCGAATGGATCGCCCGCACCGGCGACGGCTGGATCACCACCCCGACCGAAACCGATATCTCGGCCAGAATCGCACTGCTGCACAAGATCTGGGCCGATGCCGGGCGCGAGGGCAAGCCCCGGGTCCTGGCACTGGACTTCAAACCGGACCGGGACCGACTCGTGCGCTGGTCCGAAGACGGGGTCACCGACGTGATCTACGGCCTGCCGGACAAGTCCACCGAGGACGTGCTGGCGTACCTGGACCGGCTCAGCGCGAAACTGACCGCCATGGACCTGCCGTAGGACACACTCGTTCGACACGTCGTGCCGCGTTGCGGCAGTGAGGATCTCGCACCATGCCCGAAGAACATCCACTCGCGGGCCGCGCGGCCGTGGTCGTGGGCGGCGCCAGCGGTGTCGGCCTGGCCGTCGCGCGGGCGCTGGCCGCGCACGGCGCGGGCGTGGTCATCAACTCGCGTGATCCGGACGCGGTGCACCTCGCGGCCGAATTCGTGGTGAGTGATGGCGGCCGCGCCGTCGGGGTCGCGGGCTCGGCCGCCGACGAGAGCGTGGCCGCCGAGCTCGTCGCCGCCTGCGAGCGGTCCTACGGCGGCGTCGACGTGCTCGTGAACTGCGCGGGCATCGCCGAACCGCCCGGTTCCTCGATCCTCAACGTCACCACCGACCAGTGGCGCGATCTGCTCGATTCGCATCTGACCACGGTGTTCAACACCTGTCGTGCGGTCGCGCCGCTCATGGCGGCGCGCGGGAGCGGATCGATCGTCAACACCGGATCCTTCGCCTACCTGGGCGACTACGGCGGCACCGGCTATCCCGCGGGCAAGGGCGCGGTCGCCAGTCTGAGCCTGGCGCTGGCGGCGGAGTTGCGGGAGTCGGGGGTTCGCGTGAACACGGTCTGCCCGGGCGCCAAGACCAGGCTCTCGACCGGTCCGGAGTACGAGGAGCACATTCGGACTCTGCATCGGCGCGGCCTGCTGGACGAAGTGAGCATGCGGGGCTCCCTGGACGCCCCGCCGACCGAGTACGCCGCGGCGCTGTATCTCTTCCTCGCCTCCGATGCCGCGAAGGAGGTGACCGGTGAAATCTTCATCGCCGCCGGTGGTTTCGTCGGCAAGTTCGAACGGCCGGGCATGACGATGCTGGGCTACCGCGACCACGCGAGCGAGCCGCCGTGGTCGATCGAGGAACTGCGCAAGCTGACCGACCCGCGCTGAGCGGCCCGCCGCTGGTGCGGGCAGCTCAGCGAAACACCCTGTGCGCCGGTCGGATCGCGGCTCGGCGCCGCCCAGTAGAAGGAGCCGACATGGCCATCGTCAGTGCCGTTGCGAACCCGGACGGTGACCGGCGCCGACTGGCGCTGCACAGCCCGGTGGACGGCCGCCCGATCGACGAACTGCTCGTCGACGGTGCGGCCGAGGTACGCGCGGCGGTCGAGCGCGCTCGGGCCGCCCAGATCGATTGGGCCGCACGCAGTATCGCCGAGCGGGCCGTGATACTGCGCAAGGCGGTCGGAGTGATCAGCGCGCGTCGCGCCGAGATCGCCGACACCATCACCCTCGAGACCGGGAAGCCCCGGGTCGAAGCGCTCGGGGTGGAGATCGTGCCCTCGTGCGACTTCCTCAACTACTGGGCCACGCGCGCGCACCGCACCCTGCGCCCGCATCGCCAGCGCCTGCACGGGTACCTGCGCCCGTTCAAACAGCTCTACATGCAGTACCAGCCGCTGGGCGTGATCGCGGTGATCACCCCCTGGAACGCGCCGTTCGTGCTCACGCTCAATCCCGTTGTCCAAGCGCTGCTGGCGGGAAATGCCGTGGTCTTCAAGCCGTCCGAGGTCACGCCGCGCTCGGGGGAGTGGGTGGCCCGGGTCCTGCACGAGGCCGGGGTGCCGGCCGATGTCGTGCAGGTGCTGCACGGTGACGGGGAAACCGGTGCCGCGCTGGTCGATTCCGATATCGACAAGGTGTGTTTCACCGGGAGCGTCGGCACCGGACGTAAGATCGCGGGCCGATGTGCGGAACGATTCGTCCCCTGCTCGCTCGAACTCGGCGGCAAGGACGCCATGATCGTGTGCGCCGACGCCGATCTCGAGCGCGCCGCGGGCGGTGCGGTGTACCTGTCGATGTTCAACACCGGTCAGGTGTGCATGAGCGTCGAACGGATCTACGTCGTGGAATCGGTTGCCGACGAATTCATCGAACTCGTCACCCGCAAGGCCGCCGAGATCACCTACGGGCCCGGCGACAAAGATATGGGGCCGCTGTTCTGGGATCGGCAGCGGGACCTGGTCGCCGGGCACATCAAGGACGCGAAAGAGCAAGGCGCGCAAGTGCTCGTCGGCGGCGACGTGGGGGAGGGCGACGGTTTGTACTTCCAGCCGACCGTGCTCGTCGACGTCCACCACGGCATGAAGATCATGTCCGAGGAGACCTTCGGCCCCGTCGCGGCCATCGTCCGGGTCCGGGACGAAGAGGAAGCGATTCGGCTCGCGAACGACTGCCGCTACGGGCTCAGCGGATCGGTCTTCACCAGGGACCGTGCGCGCGCCCGCCGCATCGCCGCCCGCCTGACCACCGGATCGGTGGTGCACAACGACGCCGGGGTCATCTACGGCTGTCCCGAAGCGCCGTTCGGCGGCCGCAAGGACAGCGGTCTGGGGCAGGTCAACGGCGTGTACGCGCTGCGCGGCTTCACCCACGCCCAGCCGGTGCTGCTGGATCGCTGGCAGCCCAAGCGCGAAAGCATCTGGTATCCCTACACCGCCAAGACGACTCGCGATCTCGACGATCTGATCCGCGTCGGCTTCGGCACCCGCCTGCTCCGCCGCATCCTGTCCTGAACCCCACCCTCGGAGGAATCCCCATGGGCACCCTGCACCCCTGCCGCCCCGTCGATCTGACCTTCATCGCCACCGCGCCACATCGTTTCGCCAACACCGTGGAGCTGAACGTCACCCCCGCACAGGTTTTCGAGGTTCTGGCCGAGGCCGACTCGTGGCCGCTGTGGGCGTCGGTGATCACCGGCGTCACCTGGACCAGTCCGGCCCCGCACGGTGTCGGCACCACCCGCACCGTGCGGATGCGGGCCGGCATGGTCGGCAACGAGGAGTTCCTGGCCTGGAATCCCAACACCCACATGGCGTTCCGCTTCAACGAGTCCGGCACCAGCGGCATCACCGCCTTCGCCGAGGACTACCGGATCGTCCCCACGGCCACGGGCTGCCGCCTCACCTGGACCCTGGCCATGAGCGGTGACAAACCCACCGATATCTCGCTGCGCCTGTTCGCCCCCGTCATGAATCTGACCTTCCGCAGATTCCTGCGCAACCTGCGCACACTCACCGATAAGAGGTTCAGCACAGCCGCGGCGTGACACGCGCCCTCGGGTATTGACGAAGTGCGGTGCGCGCGTTCAAACTACCAACCAGTAACCGGACGACCATGTCCGCTGGTGTGCGAGAACAACGGCCACCGTGCTCACCGATCCACCTCCGGCAACCTCGGTTGGCGCCCACACCGGCCGGGTTCGCCGGCCGGTGTGTGTCCCGCTCGAGGAAGACGTCACCACCATGACAAGGCGCTATCCGACCGAGGTCCGAGAGCAAGCCGTCCGCCTGGTCCTGGAGGCCCTCGACGAGTTCACCACCCCCTACGCCGCCGCCCGCGCGATAGGCCCCCAGGTAGGCGTCCACTACGAAACCCTCCGCGTCTGGGTGAAAGCGGCCCTGGCCCAACGCGCCCGCTCCGGCGCCACGGACCTCTCACCCACCGAACGCGCCGAGCTCCTGCGCCTGCGCCGCCAGGTCCGAGACCTCCTGCAAGCCAACAACATCCTGAAGTCGGCCCGCCGCCCCCGCCCGCCCTGCGCCGCCCAGTCCTGCGCCTACGTCTTCTGATCCGCCGGTCCCGGCTCTGTCCAGGCGACAGCCGGGTCCCTGGCTGAGTGCCATCGCCTAGTTCGGCATCTGTGCTTCGGCCGGAGCACAGACCCGCCACCTTCCGGACTCCATGCGGAAGTAGAGATCCTGCGTGCCGGCGGAGTCGAATCGTATCTTCGCGGAGGCGTACTCGCCGTGGATCGTCACCTCCGAGAGGGTGTACGAGGGTTTCGGAATCGCGCCTTTCTCCCGTTCGACCGCGGCGTCGGGAGCGAGGCCGTCCGTGAAGGTCTCGGCTTCCTCGGCACACAGATTGTCGGCCATCGCCGCGGTATCCGCGGAGTAGACCGCGTCGGAGAAGCTGTCGACTACGGCGCGAATTCGGTCCTCGTCGGTGCCACCGGAACCGTTGCGAAGGACCAGAAGACCGATCCCGATTCCGATCGCGGTGACGATCGCAACCGCCGCCATCGCGAAGACCCTGCCCCGGCCACGTCGTGGCGGTGCGGTCCACACAATCGGCGGTGGCGCGAAGCCGCCGGTGGGCATAGGTGGTGCGGAGGGGCCCGGGGGCGGCCACCGAGTCGCGGGATCTCCGAAATGGCTGCCGCCCGGGCTGCCCTCGACGACATTGTCCGGCAACCGGTGAGCATCATCATCTGGTTGATCGGGCTGGGGTAGCCGGTGCGGTGGTACCTCGGACACTGTTCAGCCCTCCGTTTCCTGGTACGCGACCGTGAAACGGACACAGAGGATGTGGTCCAGCATGTGCCCGACCGGTTCCGGAGGATCGAGGTCGAAGTTGTACAGCACCACGCCTTCTCCCTGCGGCAAGTCGGGAGACACGCAGCCGTGCACCCGGCTGTAGGTGGAGACCAAGGGCAGCAGGCGCGTGGAGTCGGGGAAGTCCATCCACTCCGGGATCCCGTCCGGGCTATCGTTCAGTTCGGCGAAGGTACCCATTCGCCGAGGCTGAACGGGGCCGAAGGACATCCAGTCGGGAGCGGTGAACCCGGCATGAACCTCCCGAAGAAATGCTTGCAACGGCTCCGGCACGCTGTCCCACAACGGTGGGTCCGATGCACCGAAAGTCGCCGGGTCCCAGCCGATCCAGCACAGGACGTACCGCTGTTCTTCGTCGAAGTGCTCCAGAGCGTAGATCAGGACCCACTCGCCGTCGACGGTGCCGATCCGAACGTCCGCGAGTTCTTCGCGCAGGATCGCGGCGAATTCGGGCACCAACTCCAAGAACTCGGCGTTCCACAGCCGCAGAGCTTCCCGGCAGCGGGCCTGCGTTGTCGCCGCGGTGGCAATATCCCGCCACCGCTCGGGAACCGTTGCCAGGTCCGGAGAATCGAATTCCACCAGCGTGACGAGCTGGGACTCGTGTTCGACGAATGCCAGACCCCGCTCGACCTCGGCAATGGACACCGCCATCAGCTGCCTCCTTGGTTGGCTACCAGTTCCCGAATGATCTGCTCGAGCTGCACGAGCAGTGCGTCCTCGAGTGCGACCTGCATGGCTACCCAGGTCGGGTCGCAGTTGAGCAGCACGCACGCACTTCGTGATTGTTTGGACAGATTCGCAGGCCCGGACAGCCACTGTAGGTTCAGTGGCGCATTGACGACAGCCAGCATGTTCTCTGCGGACAACTGCAAGAACCCCGGTATGTAGAGGATCCGCGCCAGCGGTACGAGGTGGTCGGCATCGACCCAGGGAATGTTCGGAAACTTCGGGCGCGGAAGAATAACCCCGTTGCCGGTCGGATGCATCGACGGATCCGGGTCGCCGATCGAACCCTTCTGTTCTCCTTGCAGGACCCAGCGGGGGATGTTCGAAGGCGGCGAATTGTCCCGTAGCACGGTGAAGAGTGGCCTCAGCTCCGGAGTGACCGCCGTCGCCTGCTTGCCGGGCTGAACAGGCGGGGGCGAGGGCGGAACGTATCCGTTGGGCACCTTCTTCTTGGCGTCGTCGACCAGGGTGATGACGCGCGGAGTGAACTGTCTGACCGGTTGCCCATCGGCCAGCTGTGCCTTGGTCGCCCGGCATGCGGCCAGCCGCGCAGCGTCGGCTGTTTGTTCGCTGTTGAGAGCGCCGGCTTCGGCGTCGTAGGCATTGGCCTGCGCCTGCTGCTGGGGCAGCGTGAAGAGGTGCGGTTGCGCGTTGTGGACGTCGATCCGCGTCCGAACGTCGTTGAGCTCCGCTTGCTCCGCCTGGCAGGCCTGGACATCGGAATCTCCGGACGGCTGGGCGCGTGTGTCAGCGGGCAACCCGACAACGACCATGAGGAGAAACAGGATCAGCGCTGCTGCCCGGCTCCATAGGTGATGCGACGATAACGACGGTGAATCCATGGCGACGCCCCCTGCATCGGAATCATGCTCCGCGCAGACAGTAGCAGTCGCGCATGACAGGGGCGGGGCTCGGAGATGCTGTCCTGCAAGTTATCTCGGCCACAGGCGAGGTCAATGGTGTTGCGCGACAGCGCTTTGCGGCTGAACGCCCCGATCTGTGCCATCTCCCGTACGCGTTGCGAGTATGTTACCGCCAAATCCTGCGTAGATGCTGGGATTCCTTCGACATCAGAGGCGCGGGAGGTCGTATTTCGCCATTGACTGTACGGTGGCCACCAGTTAAGTTAATGACAATTCTTGCTTGTACGCACCGTCGCGGAGGGGGAGATATGTGGGCGTTTCATCGCGTCGGCGGATCGGTGTCCCTGTGCGGCATGATCTACCCGCGCCGCGCTATCGAGGGATGAGACCCATGACTGCTGCTCCTGACCCGAGTTCCCTGTCCGGACCGCACCGCGAGCCCGAGGTGAAGAACCGATTCGCCCTTGTCGGCGGGGAACCCGACGCGGGGCGGGTGCGGTTGACCACCGAGCAGACCCGCATCCATATCCCGGCCATTCATCGGTCGGCGACCAAGAAGCCGCCACAGCTGCACGACGCGCTCGACTTCTGGCAGTTCGCGGGGGCCGCGGCGAACGTGGCCATGCAGCTGTCCTCGCCGGGGGTCGGGCGCGGGGTCGTGGAGAGCACCGTCGAGTCGGGGGCGCTCATGGTGCATCCGTGGAAGCGGTTGCGGACCACGGCTTCCTATCTGGCGGTGGCCATTCTGGGGACGCCGGCGGAGAAAGAAGAGTTCCGGGAGGCGGTCAACGTCGCGCACCGGCAGGTGCGATCCGCGCCGGGAGCGGCGGTCAAGTACAACGCCTTCGATCCCAAACTGCAGATGTGGGTCGCGGCCAGCATCTACATCGGCTTCGAGGACTCGTACCAGCTGCTGCACGGCAAGATGGATGCCGAACAGGCCGAGTCGTTCTACTCGACCTCGTCGACCCTGGGCACCACCCTGCAGGTGCGCGAGGCGATGTGGCCGCAGAGCCGCGCCGAGTTCGACACCTACTGGAACGAGGCCTGCGCGCAACTGTCGCTGGACGCCGACGTCGCCAAGATGATCGACGACCTGGTGCACCTGCGCATGATCCACTGGTACCTGCGGATCATGTTCGGCGGCCTGCTGCGCTTCCTGACCACGGGCTTCCTGGCCCCGCACTTCCGCGAGCTCATGGGCGTGCCGTGGACCGAGACCGATCAGCGGCGATTCGAGAATCTGTTCCTGTTCGTCGGTTTCGTCAACCGCTTCATTCCCAAGTTCATTCGCTTCTCGGGCACCAAGACGATGATGCGGGACGTGCAGCGGCGCATCCGGAAGCAGAAGGCGCTGATCTGAGCGTCCGGCCGAACGCCGGATGACCGGTGGGCGTCCCGTCGACGGACGGGGCGCCCACTCGCGTTTCGTGCGGGCCGAGGCGCGACACCGCGCGGGAATCAACCGCGCGCGAAGCTCGCGCCGAAATCGCTGCTGACCTTGTCCGCGCCGATCAGGCGCTGGATGGGCGACAGCAGGCCGGGCGCGAGGCACCCCATCATCGCGCCCAGTCGCAATTCCAAGGGCGCGACCACGATCTCGTCGACGTCGTCGCGAATCGCGCGCACCACCGCCGCGGCGACGTGTTCGGGTGCGAGGGTGCGGATTCCGAGTGGCAGCGAGGTCCCGCTGTCGGCGAACATCCCGGCGGACCTGATGAATCCGGGCTCCACGATCGACACCCCGACCCCGTGTTCGCCCATTTCGTGGCGCAGGCCCAGCGCGAACCCGCGCAATCCGAACTTCGTCGCGTTGTAGACGCTGGCGCACGGTGCGGGCAGCTGGCTCGCGATCGATCCCATGAAAACCAAATGCCCGTCGCCGCGTTCGCACATGGCCGCGCCGAAGGCGTGCGCGAGCGTCATGGGCGCGCGCAGATTCACCCCGACGGCCATCTCGATCCGCTCCGGCGTGAACTCGCGCAGCCGCCCCGCCGCCGGGACGCCGGCGTTGGCGATCAGCACGTCGACGGGACCCGCGGCATCGCGCAGCCGGGCGGCCGCGCCCGGCTGCGCCAGGTCGGCCGTGATCACCTGCGCATCGAATTCCGTTGCGAGCGAGTGCAATGCGCCCGCGCGTCGCCCGGTGAGCACCAGTCGTGCGCCATGCGCGGTGAGTTCGCGGGCGATCGCGCGGCCGATGCCGCCGGTCGCGCCGGTGAGTAGCACTGTCGCTCCGGCCAATTGCACCTTGGGCATGGGAGTTCTCCTTTCGGGCCGTCGGCAACAGCGGCGATCGGCGCACTCGAGTGTTCACGATCAACGGCAGGCAGCGACTCACGGATGGCCACCCCCTGGCCGATAGCCATGGACTATGGCACAGCCGGTCCGCTCATGCAAGAACCTTAGGAAGAATTGACGGTAACTTACGATCACATGTGAATGTGAAAAATGCTGTGCAATAGTTGGTTTCGTTCACCTCGAAAGGCAGCGTCGCCGATCAACATCAGAGTAAAGACAAACTTAACTGCCCGAGGAGATGTGCGATGGAGTTCCTGAGCCCGCTCGACACCGTGTTCCTGGCCGGTGAAACCCGAGAACATCCCATGCATCTGGGCGCGATTCAGCTCTACGAGCCGCCCGCGGACGCCCCCGGTGATTTCGCGACCGCACTGTTCGACAGCATGATCGCCGAAGGCTCGGTGCAGCCCATGTTCGGCAAGCGCCCGGGCCGCCCGCTGGGCTTCTTCGCCAACCTCACCTGGGACCGCGATACCCGCGTGGACCTGGACCACCACCTGCGGCGCTCGGCGCTACCGGCCCCCGGCGGGCTCGGCGAACTGCTCACCCTGGTGTCCAGGCTGCACGGCGACCTACTCGACAGGCATCGCCCGCTCTGGGAAGCCCACCTGATCGACGGCCTGGCCGACGGCCGGTTCGCGGTCTACCTCAAACTCCATCACGCCCTCATCGACGGCATGAGCGGTCGCCGCCTGCTGCACCGCACGCTGAGCACCGACCCCGCGGATACGAGGCTCCCGGTGCCCTGGGGTCCGGCCGGGCCTCGGCGCGACTCGGCGCCGGCATCGACCGCCGCGACGGCCCTGAACCTGCTACGGGAGGGCCTGCACGACGTGCTCACCGCACTCCCGGCCCTGGCCCGTGTCGCGAATACCGTGCTCTCCGAGCCACTTACGCTGCCGATGACCGCCGCCCCGACCGTGCTCAACGTCCCCATCGGCGGCGCCCGCACGGTGGCGGTCGGCTCCTGGCCGCTCGAACGAATTCGACTGGTGCGCAAGGCAACCGGATCCACGGTCAACGACGTCGTCCTGGCCATGTGCGCGGGCGCGCTGCGCGCCTACCTGGCCGAGCGATCCGCGCTGCCCGACGGGCCGCTGACCGCCATGGTGCCGGTCGCCATGCGCAGCGCCGACCAGGCCGACGCCGGCGGCAACGCGCTGGGCATGATCCTGGCCGATCTGGCCACGCACGTCGAGGATCCGGCCGAACGCATTCGCCTGATCAGCGAATCCGCCGCCGCGGGGAAGCGAATACTGGCTCAGCTCAGCAGAACTCAGGCGCTGGCATTGTCGGCGGCACTGCTGGCCCCGCTGGGAGTCGTCCAGATTCCCGGGTTCCACCTGCTGCCCCGGGTTCCGTTCAACATCATCATCTCCAACGTGCCCGGGCCGACCGAAGCGCTGTACTGCCGAGGCGCACGACTGGACGGCAACTTCCCCCTCGGCATCCCGTTCGACGGCCAGGCCCTGAACATCACCGTGGCGACCAACGCCGACAACCTCGACTTCGGCATCGTCGGCTGCCGGCGTTCGGTGCCGGATCTGCCACGACTGCTCGAGCACCTCGACAACGCCCTGGGCGCATTGGAAACGGCGGTCGGTGCGTAAGCGGGATCGAGTCGATCAGGCCTCGCGACCGAACAGAATCGCGCGCATCAGATGTGCCACACGGGATCTGGAGCATGCCGGATTCGCCGACCCGTAGCGCCGGCCCAGATCGACCACGAGGGTGAGCGCGGTGTGCACCAGCAGCCGAGCCTCCTGCGGCGCGAGCTGTGGCCGCGCCGCCACCAGCAGCTTGGCCCATTCCTCCACGTTGAGTCGCTGAATATTGCGCAGCAGGGTGCGCTCGGCGGGATCGACATTGCCGATCTCGGCGTAGTACACGAACGTCAGCTCCCGGTCGGTGAAGGACCCGTCGACGTACAGCTCGATCAACCGGTTCAGTGCCTGCTGGGGGGAGTCGGACGCGGCGACCGCCGGGCCGATGGCATCGGACACCAGCCGGGCCGCGCGCCGGAAAGCCGCGGTGAGGATGTCGCCCTTGCTGCGGTAGTACCGGTACACCGCCGAGGGCGCCGGCAGCTGCGCGGCCACGGCGATGTCCTCCACGCTGACATTGGGGTAGCCGTGTTCGTGAAAGAGCTTGATCGCCTGCCGCAGTAGCAGTTCCGGCGTGAAGGTCGAGGGCGTCTCGGCCCGCGGATCCGCGACGCCGGTCTGCTGCGGGGGAAGGTCGCAGTGCGCGACCGCGATCGCCGCGGCGCGCAACCTGCGACTCAGGGTTTTGACCGGCAGGTTCACCTGGTGATCGCCCAGGCTGCCGATGATGCTGAACAGCGCCTGTGTGAGAACGGCTTTGTCGTCCTCGTCCAGCTCCGGCCGGAACTCGCTGAGCAGGGACATGCCCGAGGTGTGCACGGCTGCCAGATCGGCGCTGAGCGCGAGGCGGTCCTCGGGCTGGAGGTAGCGGCCTTGCCAGCGCAGTAGTGAGGCGCCCCGGCGATTGGCGATCGAGGTGCTCAACAGCGCGTCGAAGATCAGGTTCGATCGTTCGGCCACGGGCCGGTCGCATTCGTCGGCCGAGAGCTGCACCGATTGGGCGCACACCGTTCCCAGTCGCAATGTCTCCTCGCGGAACAGCGCGTACTTGCTGGGGTAGTGGCGGTAGAGCGCGGTGGAGCTGATGTCCAGCCGCGCGGCGATGTCGTCCATGCTGACGCCGTGGTACCCGAGGGTGCTGAAGGCTTCGGCGGCGGTGGCCGCGATCATCGCCCGCCGGTTCTTGGGTCGCCGGCGCACCGGCCTGGGCTGTTCGGCAGCCGCTGGGACCTCCTGGATCTTGCGATCGGCACCCGCTGTCATGCACGCGATGGTAACCGAATGAGAGCCCCGTTTCCGGCTCCGAGAGGAATCGATCCAGTAATGAATTTTAGATCACATATGTGTAGCGTTCTCGGCGAATGTGACGATGTGTGGCCCACATTGAAGCAGCTAGAACAGGAGAAAAGATCGAGAACGCGTTTCAATTGACCAAGATCGGGGTAGTGGAAGCCGCAATAACATAATGCTGCCGCCCAGCCTACGTTCGCACACCGGGAGAAGCCGGTTCGCCGCGGCCGAAGAGAGCGGACCGCATCAACTCGATGACCCACGGCAGCGGGCAGGCCCGTTCGTCGTCACCGAACACCCGGCCGTAGTCCACCACCATGCCCAGCGTCGCGTGCACCAGGATCTGCGCCTCGGCCTGAGTCAGTTCCGGACGGACGGCCAGCAGCAGCCGCGCCCACTCGTCGACCACGAGACGATGCACGGTGGTCAGCGGCGTGAGCTCTTCCGGCGGCAGATGGCTGAAATCGGCGTAGTACACGTACGCCAATTCCCGGTCCGCGAACGCGCCCGTGGCGTACACCCGCACCAGCGCCGAGAGCGCTTCGGCCGGGCCCGCCGTATCGGTGATCGCCGCGCCGATGGCGACGGACATGCGATCCGACACCCGCCGGAAGGCGGCGGTCAGCAGATCCCCCTTGCCGCGGAAGTAGCGATACACCGCCGACGCGGCGGGCAGGCCCGAGGCCGCCGCGATGTCCTCGACCGTCACGTTCGGATAGCCGCGCTCGTAGAACAGGTGAATCGCCTGCTGCAGCAGCAATTCGTGTTTGAGACCCGCCCGCACCGGCGCCTGCGTCACCGCCGCCGGCGGGGGCGGCGTGCGCAGTTCCATGGTCGCCATCGTCCAGCACATCGACTTCAGCAGCGCCTTCATCGATTTCACCGCCAGCACCGCCCGATGATCACCGACACTGCTGACCGCGCTGAACATCCCCACCGCGCGCACCCGGCGCTCACGGTCGGTCAGTTCGGGCCGCACCTCGCCGATCAAGCCGCTCAGCAGCGTGATGGCGGTGGCGAAACACCTTTCGAGAGTGAGCCTTTCGGGCTCGGCCAGGTACCGGGTCTCCCAGCGGGTGAGCGCGACCGTGGGCCGGTTCGCGATCGTGCCCGAGACGATGCCCTCGATCGCGAGGTCCAAGCGCCGGTCCGGCGGCCAGCTCGCGGCCGCCGGGGGCAGGGTCGCCGCGGCCACGGTCGCCGCGCCCAGCCGCAGCAGTTCCTCCGCGAACAGCGCGTGCTTGCTGGGGTAGTGCCGGTACAGCGCGGCGGAGCTGACATCGAGGCGAGCGGCGATATCCTCCATGCTCACCCCGTGGTAGCCGAGTTCGGCGAAGGCCGTGGCCGCGACCTCGGCGATCTGACTGCGCCGGTTCTTGGGCCGGCGGCGGATCACCCGGGCCCCGGGTTCGGGCGCCGCGGCCCGGGCGGGCTTCACGACTGGGGCAGTTGCGCCAACGGCGAGTTCACCTTGTTGACCATCCATTTGTCACCCGACCGTTCCAGCCACAGAATCATCGACAATTGCCCCGGCGCGGGCTGGCCCTTCGTGCCCAGACTGGTGATCGTCTGCCCGATGACCACGACCGCCTCGGCGGAGTTCTCGTCACCGGTCCGGATCGCGCACTGCACGTCGTCCGCCTTGGCCGTCACCTCGCCCTGCACGAGCACCTCGCGCAGATCCTTACTGGTGGAGTCGAACTGCTTGCGCCAGTCGCCGGTGGCGCCGTCGAGCACGGCGGCGAAGTAGGCATCCAGGTGCTTGGCGTCGTAGGTGACCAGCACCGGCGCGTACTTGCAAGCGGCCTCGCGCGCGGCCTCGTGCGCCGCGAGCAGGTCCTTGTGGTGCTCGTTGCGCTGGTACAGGAACACGCTGGATCCGACCGAGGTCACCAGGGTGAGCGCCACCGCGGCGAGCGCGGCGACGCGCCCGGTCCGGCCCAGCGCCGCGACGGTCCAGGGGAAGGCGCGCTTGCGCCGCGGCTCCGCCTCGGACTCCACCTCTGCCTGATCAGGCTGGGACGCAAGCGATTCCGCGTCCTCGACGCCCTCCTGCGCGGACTCCTCATCGCCGGCCTTGGCGAGCACGGTTTTCTCGGGAACGGCTTCACTCTCGCTCATGGAGCTCTCCTATCTGCCCGGGACGGGCTGGGACAACGCGTTCGGATCCGCGCCGGGCGGTGGGTTCGCGCCGTTGTCGGGCACGTTCGGACGCGGCGCGTTGGCCGAGCCGCGAATCTGCAGGGCGGGATTGCTGGTGACGCAGTAGTTGTAAAGCCTTACCCGCGTGTCGGTTTGGATCTGCGAGGGCGCGACCGGGATGGTCTCGTACTCGCACCACGGGCGCGGCCACGGATCGACCAGCGTGTGGTACGCGCCGTCGTGGGCGGGGATGCCGACCGCCTCCGACCCCGCTCGCAGGGCCGGGAACAGGGCCGTGATCGCGGGCGCCCGCAGTTTCGCCGCCTTGGTGATCGCGACGAAGTTCGTCACCAGATTCGTGATGGGGTCCTGGGTTTCGCTGATGAACCCGCCGATGGTGGACAGCTGCCCCGGACCGTTCTCCAGGAATGCGCGCAGCTCGGCGTCCGCCGCGGTGAACTGCGCGAACAACGCGGTACCCGCGGAGGTGATGGTGCCCAGATCCGGTTGCGCGTGCGAGGTCGTCTCCCCGATCACGATCAAGTTCTGCAACAGCTGCCGGGTCTGCGGCAATAGATCGTTCAGCCCGGACATCGCCCGGCTCAAACCGGAGATCATGTTGCGCAACTTGTCCGGACCGCCGGCCAGTGCTTTGTCCAGTTCGTCCACGATCACGGTGAGCCGGTCGGGGTTCATGCCCCCGATGAATCCGGCCAGGTTGGACAGCACGGACTGCATCTGGACGGGGGTCGAGGTGCGCGCCCGGTCCACGACCGCACCGTCCCGCAGGTAGGGCGCCGAATCGGAGTCGGGCCGGAAATCCAGGAACTGCTCACCAGCGGCGGAGAGCCGGCCGACCGCGACCGTGCCGCCCTCGGGAATCCGGACGGTGTCCTCGATCTCGGCGACCGCTGCGACGCCGTCGCCCTCGACCCGGATCGTGGAGACCCGGCCCACCGGGGCGCCGCGGAAGGACACGTCATTGCCTTCGACCAGGCCGCCGGAGGACACCAGCAGCACGGTCACCGAATAGGTGTGCGGTACCGGATTGAACCGGAGCACGCTGGTGCCGAGATAGGCGCAACCGGCGACCAGCACGACCACCAGGCCGATATTGGCGACGAAGATGCGCCGGCGCAGCAACCATTGCCACAGTGGGGGATTCATCGTGGTCCCTCCTGGCCCGCGTCCTGCTGTTCCGGTGCGGCGGGCACCGGCTGTACCGGGCTGGTGAGTCGCCCGAAGACCTTCTCCAGCACCTGGACGAAGCTGCCGATGAAGGCGGGTACGTCACCGACTTCGGGCAGTCGGCTGCCGGTGGGATCGGTGATAGCGCCCACGCTCAGGTACGAGACGATCGCCGAGACCGCGAGCGTCGGTCCGCGCATACTGGCGACCACGCGCGGCGCGACGGTGTTCAGCCCGCTGAGCATCGGGGTCAGCTCGCCGGACTGGGCGAACGCGGCCATGAGCTGCTGGATGCTGTCGAACAGCCCGACGAAGTCGTCGCCGCTGGTGTCGCTGAAGTCCTTCAGGGCCGCCATCGTGGTGGACACCTTGGTCAGCAGATCCACGATCCGCTGATTGTTCTCGGTGAACAGTCCGATCAGTTCCGGGAAGGTATCGGCTGCCTGCCCCAATTCGGCCTTGCGCGAAGCCAATTCGCCGGTCAGCACGTTGAGTCCGCCCAGCACGTTGTCCAGATCTCCGGTGCGCTGATTGAGGGCGGTGATGACGCTGGTCATCTCGGTGAGCAGATGCGCCAGCTGCGGGCCGCGCCCGGCGAACATGGAGTTCATCTCCGAGGTGATGCGCGCGGCCTGGTTGATGCCACCGCCGTTGATCAGCATCGAGATCGACATCATCAGCTGCTCCACCGACGCGCCCGCGGCCGTGCGGTCCGTGCCGATGGTGTCGCCCTCGCGCAGCAGCTCACCCGAGTCCTGCTTCGAGGGCAGGGCCAGTGCGACGAACATGTCGCCCAGCGGCGTGGCCTGCCGCAGTTCGACGGTCGTACCCCGCGGCAGCGGGATGTCCTCGCGGATGAGCATTTCCACGTCGGCGATGAAGTTCGTCGAGGTGATGTTGGTGACGACGCCGACGTCGGTGCCTCCGATCTTCACGTGCGCGCGATCGGGCAGGTTCAGGGCATCGCGAAAGCTCGCGTGAATGGTGTACCCGGGTGCGCCGATGCCCGGCTTGGGCATCGGCATGCTGCTCAGGGTCACCGCGCAGCCACTGGTGCCGATCATGGTCGCGGCCGTGATGCCCAGGGCCGCAGCGGTTCTGGCGAGTCTGATCATTTCTTCTCCGTGATACCGAGCAGGGCCGCGGTCAGACCGAAATCGGGGCCCATGTCGGCGACCTTGCCGGTGCGGCAGCCGTCCAGGCGCAACTGGATCCGTTCGCAGAACGTCGACAGGATCTCGCCGTCGACCACGGACTTGTCCAGCAGGCCGTGCAGGCGCAGCGCCCGGTGCTCGACGCTGGTTGCGTTGGCCAGGTTCTGGAACATCAGCGGCCCCACGTCCACGATCTCGGTGAGTCCGCGGGCATTGGCGCGCATCTGCTCGGTGATGCCCACGAATCGGGTCATCGCCCCCGCCAGCTGATCCCGGTTGTTCCCGACCAGGGCGGAGGTGTTGTTGACGAAATCGTTGAGCTGGGTCAGCACCGCCTGCAGGCCGGGGGACTGCTCGCCCAGCAGCGCCACCAGCTGGGTCAGCGTGCCGCTGAAATCGCGCACGGTCTGGTCGTTCTGGGCGATGATCTGGGTGATGTCGTTCAGCTTGACGATCGTGTTGGCGATCTGGTCCTTGTTGGCGATGGTCACCTCGAAGGCCGAGGACAACGCGTCCAGCGTCTCGTGCAACCGGTCACCGTTGCCGTTCAGCAGCGGGAACAGCACCCGGCTGGCCATCGGCCCGGTCTCGTTGTCACCCTTGAGCGCCGCGCCGAGCTGATCGAAATTCTCCAGAATGCGGTCGAGTTCGACGGGAGTTCTGGTGCGCTGCAACGGAATATGCGAGCCCGACGCGAGGGTCTCGCCGGTGCCGTTGTAGGCGGGGGCGAGCTCGACGTGCCGGTTGGTGATCAGCTGGGGGTTCACCAGGGCGGCGATCGCGTCGGCGGGAATCTTCACATCGGATTCGATGCTCATCACCACCTCGACGTAGCTGCCGCGCGGGGTCACCGATTGGACGGTGCCGACCGGCACGCCGAGCACCGCGACCTCGTTGCCGGCGTAGAGCCCGGCGACGTTCTCGAAGTCCGCGCTGATCCGCATCTGCGAACCCAGGTACTGCTTCGGAACCCCGGTGATGGTGTCCGGCAGCATGGAACAGCCCGTGGCCAGCAGCGCCGCGCAGCACAGCGTCGCCAGCTTGGCGGTAAGACGGCCTCTCATCAGTTGCACCCCTGAATCGCCTGTGCGAAGCACAGCCAGTTGTCCGGAAACAGCCACGGCGCGTACACGTTTCCGTACCGCCCGTCGCCCAGCACGTTGTTGAACTGCCGCAGGGTCACCGGCATGATCTCGTAGAGCCGGTCCAGGTTGTCGCGGTTCTTCTCGAGGCCCTCGGACATGGTGTTCAGGTCCGTGATCAGCGGGCTGATCTTGTCGTTGTTCTCGACGCCCATCTCCTGCAGCAGCTGCGAGAGGGAGGCGACATTGTCCAGCAGCCGGCGCAGCAGGTCCTGCCGCTTCTGCACCGCGCTGCCGATCGCCTGGCCCTGGGTCAGCAGCAACAGCACGCTGTTCTGGTTGTCCGAGGCCAGCTGCGAGACCGTGTCCATGCTCTTGAGCAGCGTGTCCACCGCGTCGCGCCGATCGTTGACGACCTTGGCCAGCGATCCGATGCTGTCCAGCGCCTGCACCGCAAGTTCGGGTGACTCGCCCATCTGCGCGCTCACCGCGTCCAGCGCCGCACGCAGCTTCTGCGGGTCGATGCCCTCGATGCGCTCGAAGGAGTTCGAGTATTTCGGATCCTGAACCACCTTGCTCAGGTTGTACGGGACGGTGGTGTTCTCGATGCGAATGCGATTGCCCGGCAGCCCTTTTCCATCGCCCGGGGTCAGCTCGATGTGCAACCGCCCGAGGATGGTCGACATCTTCACCGCGGCCCGGGCATCGGGTCCGAGCTTCAGGTCGTGCCGCACTCGCAGGTCGACCACGACCTTGTCGCCCTCGAGGCGCACCGCGCCGACCTGACCGACCTCGATCCCGGAGATGTCGACGGTCGCGCCCGGCCGCAGGCCGGCGGCCTGCGCGAACTCGGCCTCGACCGTGATGTCGCCCAGGCGCGCCTGCTTGATCAGGATCGAGCCGAGCAGCAGCGCGACGACCAGACCGGATGCCAGCAGTCCCGCGCGCAGGTGCCGATTGGTCAGCACACTGGAAATCAACTCGCCCACACGCGTAATCACCGGCATACCTCCGATTGCGAATCGCCGCCGACCTGGGAGAACAATCCCGGCGGTAGCAGGACGCCCCACAGCGACACGTCCAGGCGGCACAGGTAGGCGTTGCCGTAGGCGCCGTAGCTGGAGAAGCGCGCGATGGAGTTGAGCATCTCGGGCAACTGCACCGCCGCCTCGTCCAGCGCCGCGCCGTTGAGCAGCAGCAGCGTCACACCGTCGGTGGCGTCGTTCTGCGCCCGTGCCATGCCGGGTTTGACCATCGTCACGATCCGCACCAGTGAGTCGGTGGCCGTGGCGATCTGATCCACCGACCCCTTGAGCGCCTCGCCCTGGGAGTAGAGCCCCTCCATGAGCGAACGCGTCTGGGTGATCAGGGTTTCCAGCTCACCGCTGCGATTGGCCAGACCCGCCATCACGCTGCTGAGGTTCGTCAGCACGTCGCCCAGGATCTGGTCGCGCTGGCCGAAGGTGCCGGCGAGTTCGGCGGCCTGGGTGATCAGCGCGCTCAAGGACACGTTGTTGCCCTGCAACGCCTGGACCAGGGTCTCGGACAACGAGTTCACCTGATCGGGCTGGAGCACGGTGAACAGCGGCTCGAACCCCGACAGCAGCGCGGAGACGTCGAAGGACGGCTCGGTCTGCTCGATCGGGATCTGGTCGCCGGGCCGCATCGGCGATCCCGCGTCCGTACCGGGCATCAGCGCGACATAGCGCTGGCCGATCAGATTCTGATAGCGGACAAGGGCTTTGGTGGTGGTGGTCGGGTGCTGATCGGCTTCGATACGGAAGTCCACGCGGGCGCGGTACCCGTCGGTGAAGTCAATCTTGTCCACCCGGCCGACCCGGACACCGGCCATGCGGATGTCGTCACCGACGCGCAACCCCAGCACGTCGGAGAACACGGCCGAATAGCTGTGGGTGTCACCGGGAACCGAGCGGTGCAGGGTCGACCACATCGTGTAGGTCAGCACGGATGCCAGCACCGCGAACAGGCTGAATCCGATCAGTGCTCTTTTCGTTTTCATAACTCACGCACCGCCTTCCGGCGCATCGGAGATCTCGACGTACCCACCGCGCAGCACGGAACCGAGCAGCAGGGTCTGTGCCATGTTCGGCGTGCCGCCCACGATCGCCGCCACCGCGGCATCTCCGCGCAGCTCGCCCGGGTTGCCCGCGGGGACGCGCTGGGACGCCGGCGCGGTGATGCCCGGGATGGCGGGCAGCCCCGGAATCGAAGGCAGCAACTGGGTTCCGGCCGGGGCGCTGGGCAGGCTCGGCAGACCGGGCACCGTCGGCAGGGTCGCCACCGGGGCGGGACCCGCGGCCGACAGGTGCTGCGGCAGCATCTGCTGCGGGTACTCCTGCACCGGCGCGGCGTCCGGCACGGTCGACCCGCCGCAGCGCGGCCCGGCCTGATCGCCGTAGCGCGGGCAGTCCGCGGCGGTGTACTGCTGGAACGGCGTCAGCGAGACGTCCATCTTCCACACCATCTGCTTCTTCGGCCCGAAGGTGAACACCGTCTGCAATTGCGCCAGTGCGGCATTGAGATTGCTCACCGCGTACGGAATGGCCTGCGGATCCTTGGCCAGACTGCTGAACAGCTCGTTCAAGCCGGAGACCAGGAACTTGCCGGAGTCGGGGTTCGCGGCGAACAGGCCGTTCACCGTGTCGATGGCGCTGCCGCCGTTGGTCAGCAGGGCGACCATCGCCGCGCGCTGTTCGGTCAGGGTCTTGGCCGTGGTCACCGACTCCGACAGCACGCCGACCAGTTCGGGGGCGGACTGGCTCAGCGCGGTGGCGGCGCGGCCGAGATCGCCGAGCATCCCGCCGATTCCGGGCACGGCGTGCACCTCGGTCAGCCAGTTGTCGAGCCGCTCGATCGTCGAGCCCGGTACCCGGGAGCCCGGGTCCAGCGCCGCGGACAGCGTCGCAAGCACCCGGCCGAGCTTCTCGGGCTGGATGTTGTTCAGCACGTCGCGCAGCACATTGAGTGTGGTCTGCAACTGGATCGTCGCCTCGCTGGTGTCCTCGGCGATGGTCGAACCCGAACGCAGCTTGTCGGTGCCGGCGGGCGTGTTGTCCACCAGCTCGATCGCGGTCACGCCGAACAGGTTGTTCGGGATGACCCGCGCGGTGACGTTGGCCGGAATCGTCCCCGCCAGAGCGGGTTTCAGCCAGATCGAGGCCTGCTGGCGCGCGCCCTTGGCCGCGATCTCGACGTCGACCACCCGGCCGACGATGATGCCGCGGAACTTCACGTCGGCGTTGGCGGGCAGGCCGTCGCCGGTGCTGGTGAGCTCAGCGGTGACCGGGACCTTGTCCTCGAAACGCCCGTTGTACCGCATGACCAGCAGTAGCAGCGCCAGGACGAGGGCGAGCAGCATGGCCAGGCCCGCCAGGGTCAGGTCGCGGGCGCTGGGCCCGCGACCGCTGGGATCGAGAATCATGGTGCCGCTACCCCGAAATCCGGAAGCCGGGGTCGATTCCCCAGATCGCAAGTGTCAGAAAGAGATCGATGAACACCGTGACGACGATGACCATCTTGATCGCGCGTCCCGCCGCCACGCCCACGCCTTCGGGGCCGCCGGTGGCGACGAAGCCGTAGTAGCACTGGATGAACGTCGCGGTCATGACGAAGACGACGACCTTCAGCAGTGACCAGAACACGTCCGGGGCGAGCAGGAATTGGTAGAAGTAGTGGTCGTAGGTGCCGGTGGTGGTGCCGCCCAGAACCAGCACGGTGAGCTTGGTGATCAGGTAGGCCACGGCCAGCCCGACGCTGTACAGCGGGATGATGGTCAGCGTGGCCGCGATCATGCGGGTGCTGATCAGGTAGGGCAGCGGCCGGATGGCGATGGATTCGAGCGCGTCGATCTCGTCGGAGATGCGCATGGCCCCCAGCTGCGCGGTGAACCGGCATCCGGCCTGGATGGCGAAGGCCAGCGCGGCGATGATGGGCGCGAGTTCACGGGTGGTGGCGAAACCGGAGATCGCGCCGGTGAGCGGGCTCATGGTGAGCAGGTTCAGGGCGCTGTAGGACTCCATGCCGACGGTGATGCCGGCGAACGCGCACAGCGCGATCACGATGCCGATCGTGCCGCCGCCCACCACCAGTGACCCGTTGCCCCAGCCGACGTCGGCGGTCAGGCGCGCCACTTCCTTGCGATAGTGCTTGAGCACGAAGGGAATCGCGCCCATGGCCTGGAAGAAGGTCAAGACCTGGTGTCCCAGGCGCTGATTGGCCTGCACCGGAACCGCGACCGCACCGGCGATCACTTTCACCGGCCGCAGGGCCGGCGGGGTGTAGCTGCTGCTCACCTCAGATCACCTTCGTCGGCAGGATGGTGTTGTAGAGCTGGGTGATGATGATGTTCGTCGCGAAGAGCATGAGCGCCGAAGTCACCACGGCCGCGTTCACCGCGTTCGCGACGCCGCCGGGACCGCCGTGCGCGTGTAATCCGATGTCGCAGGCGATGATCGCGGTCAGCGCGCCGAATATCGCCGCTTTCACCAGCGCCACCACCAGATCGTTCGACACCGCGAAGGACGCGAACGAGGAAATGAACGAGCCCGGCGTGCCGGACTGGGCGTAGATATTGAAAATGTAGGCGGTCGCGAAACCGACGAAGACGATGAAGCCGCACAGCAGCATGCTCACCAGCACCGCGGCCAGCAATCGGGGTGCGACGAGCCTGCGCACCGGATCGACGCCCATCACCATCATGGCGTCGATTTCCTCGCGAATGGTCCGTGATCCCAGGTCGGCGCAGATCGCCGAACCCACGGCGCCGGCGATCATCAGCGAAGTCACCAGCGGCGCGCCCTGGCGGATGACGCCGAGTCCGGCCACCGAACCGATGAATGTGGTGGCGCCGACCTGATTGACCAGTGCGCCGATCTGAATCGAAACCACCACGGCGACCGGAATCGCCACCAGCACAGTCGGTATCGCCGAGACGCTGGTCATGAACGCGCACTGCTTGATGAATTCCTGATAGGGAAATCGCCTGCGCACCAATGAAACGATCAATTGCACGAACGCGTCTCGAGCCAAACTGACTTGGCGGCCCAGGGTTTCGAGTGAGCGCTGTGGATGATTGCGCCACAGCGTGGTCACGGTGGATGAAAGCTTTTCCAGCTCACCGGGTTCCGGAGGGATTGGTTCGGCGGTCGACTTCTTGTCCAAGGTGGCAGTCACGTGTCGACGATCCTTTCTTGCCGCTCATCGCCGCCACGGACCGTGAACGGCTCACCCGATGGCTCGAAGCGTGTGAAGTGTTACACACCGCGTGTCGGGTGCACAAGTAATAAGTAACTGATCATTCTTGTGTGCGAACGCTCGGTGTGGTTGCTCGGCGGACTCGATGAGACGAGAGTATCCGCAGATCAAGCGGTTATTTGCTGCACAATTGAGAGCTTGCGGTGCCCGCATCCGTGGCTTACGGGGGATGCGGGACCGGTCAAGTAACTATCTATTCTTCGCTGTAGGAAGGCAGGTTGTGCTCGTTCAGCTCTGCTCGGAGTAGTGGTGCTCCAGCAGTACGAGCAGGAACCCGACCGCGGCGAGGCCGGCGGCCAGTGCGCTCAGCACCGCCAGCCACAGGCCGTAGCGGAGTACCGGATTTACTTTCGTTCGCCCACCGAGGATCTTCACGCCGATCACGAGGATGTCGATGAGCCAGACCAGGATCATCATCTACGTCATGCACACATTCGAGAAGGTGAGGATGGGCCAGCACACGATCGAACCCAGGAACGAGACGACCAGGTCTACGCCGTGCATCTGCTTCAGGTGTGAGGTGTGGGTGAGCGTCCACACGACGCCGATGAGCCCGTAGGGGATTCCCACGATGATGAGCGTGCCGAGGAACTCCGACACCTTCATTTCATAGCTGAGTAGTCGATCCAGCCGCTTGAGCATCTGGCACAGTCCTTTCGCGTACTTGCCCGGCCTCGAGGGCACGCGCGCGATCGCCGGCTCGGCGTGGTCGCGTCGTTGCTCCTGTTGTCACCTGCCCCTCGCGCTCCCCGCGAGGCGGCATAGCAGCGTATGTTACTCACAATTCTGCGTTTGTGAAGACGCATTCCGCGACCGGGTTCCCGGGGGCTTTCCCAGCATCATCCAAGCTGGTGCCATGTTGACGACCGGGTTCTCGGGTCTTAAGTTATGAGCCATTCACATGTTGGGGAGGCAATGTGCCCGAGCCGTCGCGTGTCGGTCCGCTACTGAGCAGGCACCTGGGTGATCGAAGATTCCTGCTGATGCTGCCCAGGGCACTGGGGTTGCAGGTGCTGGATCCGGCCATCGCGGCCGCGCTGACCGAGCACGCGCCGAGTCGGTTGTGGGAGCACAAGAAGCGAACCGTCAACCAGATGATCTATATGGCGCACATGGATCGGGACATGGCGGCGGTGATTCGCAATGGGCACGAGCACGTGAAGGGCGTCGGTGACGACGGGGCCCGCTACCACGCGCTCAATCCCGAGGTTTTTCTGTTTCAGCACGCCACCTATGTCGAATCGCTACTGACCGCCGCCGCGGTATTCGGCCCTCCGATTCCGGAATCCCAACGCGTACAGTTCTATCGGGAGTGCTGCGATTGGTATCGCGGCTATGGAATCAGTGATCGGGCACTGCCTGGCTCCCTGCCGGATTTCGCGGAGTACTTCGAGTCGGCCTGCACGGAACGGTTGCGGCTCACGCCCGCGGGTGAGGTACTTGCCGCGCAGGTGCTGCGACCCGATGCCTGGCTGGCGCGCAACCTGCCGGCCGCGGCGGTGCGGGCCATGCAACACGAGCGGGTCGCGGAGCTGCTGGGTGTTCGGGTGGGCCGAGCGGACAGGGTGGCGCTGCGGACCGTCGCGGCGGGAGTGCGCCTGGGTTTCGCGGGTGCTCCCGGCCGGATCTGCCGTGTTCCGCAGGCGAGAATAGCAAGAATGTCTGGGCACTTATAGCAACGACTTATCGCCTGTAGGTGGAGATTTAATGAATCACCCTGCGGAATGTGTAGTAACATAACCTCGGTCGGTCACGGCCACTGCGCACATGGGAGGTTGGCGTGCACGACGAGATGCAGGGCAGATGCGACAACCTGTCGTGGCGCGGGATCGACGGTTCGCGGTCCGGTTCCGGCGGTACTGGGGGATCGCCGGTTCGGCCGCGACTGTACGGCGGCAACGGACCACATCTCGCGATCGCCACCGTGCCGGATCGCGGGTTCCACCTGACTCGGGGCAGCGAGCCGGACGCCCCCGCGCCCCACGAAGGTGCGGGGGCGATCTGGAAGCGGCTGAGCTCAACCCTCGGGACCGAACTGACCGTCTTCGAATTCCTGGTCGTGCTGGGCGCTTTCGGCACGGTCCTGCTCGGCGCGCGAGCGATCTGGACCGCGTTCGTCCGGCTCGTGCGCGGCTGATCGGTCGTACTGCGCACCGCGGCAAGGGAATCGGGTTGTCCGCGACGGTGTTCTCCAGGCAGGCCGGTAGTCCGCCGCGTGCAGGAAGGAAGGCGCCCCATGGGATCCCTGGTATCGAGTAGGGAAATGCCCGGCACCCCGGAGATGGTCTTCGACGCGATCATCCGGCCGTCCACCTGGGCCCAATGGTTCAGCATCCATCGCGATTTCGTTCAACCACCCCCGGACCGGCTCACCGAAGGCGCCACCCTGGTCTCGCGGGTGGCCCTGCTGGGCTTGGACGACGAACTCGAATGGGTGGTGGAGGTCCTCGACGCGCCCTATCGAATCGTGTTGCTGGGCAGCGGAAACGGCGGCGTTCGAAGCGAGTTCACCTACTGGCTCCGCCCGTCACCCGAGGGCACCACCCTCACCATCGGCGGGGTCTTCACCGGCCCCCACATCACGCCCGAGTACTCGGCGACCCTCGAGCGCCACGGTCGCGCCGAACTGGCCGACACCCTGGACCGTCTGGCCGCTGTCCTGGCGGCGGGCCGCGTATGAGGTTCGCGCGCGATCATCGGCTGCGACCCCTGCGCCACGCAGGCCCATCCCTCCGCAGATAGCTCCTTTTCACCAGTGACCAGCTATTGCCGTACTTCTCACAGCCATGTGCGCGTGCGTGATTCGAGCTCTAGCTTCGGAGAGATGGCGGAGAAAACAGTTCCCGGATTGAAAGCACGCGACGTGGGGCCGGTGGCGGAGTTCTATACCGCGCTCGGGTTCGAGATCACCTTCCAGCAGACCGCGCCGTATCAGTTCCTGAGTGTGCGCCGGGGTGGGATCGAGCTGAACTTCCACGGGCACAGGGACTTCGAGCCCGAGAACTCGGAGCACGGCTGCGTCGTGCACACCGATCGGGTCGACCACCTGTACGCCGCGTTCAGCGCGGCGCTGGAGGCGCGGTTCGGCACCGTTCCCGTCGCGGGAGTGCCGCGGGTCGGAGCCCTCAAAGACATGACCTACGGTGTGCGCCAGTTCCTGCTGGTCGATCCCGGGGGCAACACCGTGCAGATCTGCCAAGAGATCAGCGCGGACCAAACCCACCGGCCGCCGCCGGCGGACGCGTTCGCCCGTGCGGTGCACATGGGTTCGCTCTTCGCGGACTCCAAGCAGGACCTGGACCTGGCGGTCAAGGTCCTGGACCGGGCGCTGCACCGGACCGATCAGCAGCCCACGCCGATGCAGCTGGTGCAATTGCTCGTCCTGCGCGCCGACGTGGCGATTCGACAGGGGCAGCGGGACGTCGCCGCCACCCTCCTGCGCCGAATCGACGCCGTCGACCTGACGGCCGCGCAGCGACGGGACCTGGCCGACGAACTGCGCCGGGCACGCGAGCTCGCCGCCGGGCGGTGACCGTTCGGGCGGTAACCGTTCGAGCCCAGCCGAACTCGGCTATCGGACGGTTGCCGCCCCGTACTCGGCCAGGATCGGTTCGAGCTCGTCCGGGCTCGCGCCGTGCAGGATCACCCGGTCCGCGCCGTAGGAGAACTCGTCGCGAATCCGGGCCACGCATCGGTCCGGGGTGCCGGTGGCGGCCACCGACAGCCAGTCGGAGGGTAGGAGAGTGGCTATGTGCTCGAGTTGGGCGACGGTGGCCTTCGCGTCGATCGCCCCGGGGACCGACTGCACCACGGGATCGTCGCGAAAGCGTTGCAGGACAGCGGGATCCCAGTCGTTCGTGCGCAGGAGCAGCTCGCCGTAGCCCTGGAGGTAGGTGGCCAGGCGGCCGACCGTTTTGCGCAGGCGGTCGGCCTCGGGGAGGTGGTCGCCGACCGTCGCCAGGCAGGACCACACGCGTACCGCGTCGGGATCGCGGCCGGCCTGTTCGGCCGCGCGCTTCACCGTTGTCACACAGCGGGTGAGGGTTTCGGGCGAGAAGTAGGTGTGCAGGATGACATCGTCGAAGACGCGGCCGCCCAGAGCCAGGGTGCGGGGTCCGAAGGCCACCAGCGCCAGGGGGATGTCCTCGTCGAAGTCGGCGTCCAGGAACAGCACCGGATAGCTGCCCATCGGACCGTCGTGGCCGATGATCGTCTCCCCGCGCCAGAGTCGCCGGGTGACCCGCGCCCAATCCTCCATGTGCGCGGTGGTGACCTCGGGGATGCCGAAGGCCGAATAGAGCGGCGCCACACCGCGGCCGATGCCCAGGGTGAATCTGCCGCCGGACAGGCGATGCATGGTCGTCGCCCAGGACGCGGTGACCAGCGGATGGCGGGTGTTGCAGTTGGTCGCGGCGGTGGCGATCCGGATTCGCGAGGTCACCGCGCACGCGGCGCCCACGAGCGAGGACGCCTCCTTGACGTTCCAGCGCTCGGACAGGAACGCCGTGCCGAAGCCGAGTTCCTCGGCGCGCCTCGCCTCCTGGACCAGCGTCGCGGGGCCCGAGCCGCCCGCGCCCGCGAGCAGATAGCAGCCGAGTTCCTCGTGAACGGGTGCCATACCCAACTCCCTACCGAATGCCACACGGGCCGAAGGTTTCTCGACCGTGTTCCAGTGGCCGGCCGAGAGCGGGCGCCCGTGCCCGGGCGCCGAGCCGTCTACCGACAGCGACAAGATAACAGTGTTATTGCCGCTGCGGGCGCGATCGGTGAAAGGAGGTGGACCGGTGTGCCGGCTCAGTGGATTTCGCTGACCTCCGCATCACTTCCCTGGCTTTCCCCGCACGTTCTACATCGTTAACGTAACGTCGTTTCCGTCGCCGATTCCGGGAGATGAGGAGTGATCACCGTGGCGAAACCGTTGCTGAGCTCGGACACCATCTTCGACGAGGCGCTGCGCATCCTCGCCGAACAGGGCGCCGCCGGCCTCACGATCCGCACTCTCGCCACCCAGCTGCGCTGCTCGAATTCCACCCTCTACCAACAGGTCGGCTCGGTGGAGCAGCTCACGCGCGGCGTTGTAGCGCACGCCTTCTCGCGGCTCGAGATCGCCTTCGACGACGACGCGGTATGGGAGATCGCCGTCCAGTCCTGGTGCCTGGCCCTGCGTGGCGCGCTGCTGGCCCAGCCCGAGCTGTGCAAACTCATGACCGTCGCCGACCGCGGCGTGGTCATCGACTACGCCGAACGCCTGCTGGTGGTGCTGGAGCGCGACGGCTTCAGCCGCGCCCGCGCGATCGAGATCGGCGGCATCCTCGCACACGTCACCCTCAGCATGAGCCTGTCCGACATCGCGGCGCCGGGGGAGTGGGACGACCCCCGGGTCTTCGCCACCACGGTGCGCTGGCTCATCCACGGCATGGCGCTGACCCGCGCCGAAGAACTGCTCGGCGGAGCCCGGAGCGATCCGCCCGCCACCACCCGGTAAGCAAGGACACGAGCATGAACACATCCACGGCCGCCGCGCAGCCGCTGCCCTCGACGCCGGAGCACATCACCCCGGAATGGCTCGGTTCCGTTCTGGGCGAGCGGATCTCGTCGGTGCGGATCGAGCCGATCGGGACCGGCCAGACCGGCGCCACCTACCGCGTGACGCCCACCTACGAGGTTCCGGGTTCGTGCCCGGCCACGCTGGTAGCCAAGCTCCCCTCGCAGGAACCGGGGGTTCGCGAACGCGTCGCGCTGGGATATCGCGCCGAACACGCCTTCTATACCCGGGTCGCCGACACGGTCGCGGTCGCGGTCCCCGAGGTCTACCACTGCGCCATCTCCGACGACGGTTCCGAATTCGTGCTGCTGGTGGCGGATCTGACCCCCGCGGTGCAGGGCGATCAGATTCGCGGCTGCGGGGCCGAGGACGCGCTGCTCGCCGTCGAAGCCCTGGCCGGCCTGCACGGACCGCGCTGGTGCGATCCGGCGTGGCTGTCGTTCGAGGGCATCGCCATGCCCAAAGCCGACGCGGACTTCGCCCGCGGCATGGGAACCCTCGCCCGGATCGCTCTGGAGAAAACACTGTCCGGCCTCGGGGATCGCATCGGCGCCGCGGATCGAGCCGTGCTCGCCGCCGCCGCCGATCTCATCGAGCCCTGGCTCGGCCTGGACGCGGACCGCTTCTGTCTGCTGCACGGCGACTATCGACTCGACAACCTGCTGTTCCACCCCGCCGGTGACGCGGTCACCGTGGTCGATTGGCAGACCCTCACCGTCGGATTGCCCGCCCGCGACCTGGCGTACTTCCTGGCCACGAGCATGACGCCGGAGGCCCGCGAACGCAGCGAGCACGACCTGGTGGCCGCCTACCATCGGCGATTGCGCGAGCACGGGGTCCGCGACTTCGACTTCGATCGGTGCTGGACCGACTATCGGGTCGGCATGCTCCAGGTCCCGATGCTGATCACCTTCGGATACGCCTTCACCGCCGCGACCGGCCGCGGCGACGACATGATGCTCACCATGATCGAGCGCGGCTGCCACGCCATCCGCCACCTCGAAACAATTTCCCTGACAACGCAACTCGTGTAGCGGTGCGCTGACCACTGGAGAGACAACGATGCGGTTCTACATCAGCACCGGCTTCCTGGCGACCCGGGAGATCCCCGAGATCGCCCGGGCCGCCGACGCTCTCGGCTACGACGGGATGGGCCTGCCCGATCACGTGGTGAACCTCGCCGAACTGGAAACGCCCTACCCCTACACCCGCAGCGGCAAGCGCCGCTGGGATCCGTTCGCGGACTGGCCCGACCCCTGGGTGCTGATCGGCGGCCTGGCCCAGGTCACCACCCGCCTGCGCTTCGTCACGACGGTGTACATCCCCGCGATGCGTGAGCCCTACGCCGCGGCGAAATCGATCGGGACCGCCGCGGTGCTCGCGGACGGGCGCGTCGAACTGGGCGTCGGAGTCGGCTGGTGCCGCGAGGAATTCGAGCTCCTGGGGCGGCCGTTCGATCGCCGCGGCAAACGCACCGAGGAACTGATCGAACTCATGCGCCGCCTGTGGGAACCGGGCTGGACCGAATTCGAGGGCGAGTTCTTCCGCACCCCGAAACTGGCGATGAGCCCGCCCGCTCCGCAAATCCCGATTCTGGTCGGTGGGCTGACCGACATCGCCCTGGCCCGCGCGGCCCGCTACGACGGCTGGATCGGTGACCTCACCTCCACCGACAAGGCCATCGCCACCGCGGCGAAACTCCGCGAGTACCGCACGGCCGCAGGTCTGTCGATGGACGACTTCACCGTCATGGCCCCGCTGACCGACGCGCTGACCATCGACGACTACGCCCGCGCCGAAGCCGGCGGCATCACCCACATCCTGACCATGCCGTGGATGTTCTACACGGGCCCGGATGCGACGACCGCGCAGAAGATCGCCGACATGGAACGCTTCCGCCACGATCTGAAACTCGATCGATAGCCGCGCGGACCGGTCGCTCAGGCGGGCTCGTCGCGGCGCGCGTGGCGTCCACTCGTGCTGTGCGCCACCGACACCTGCGGCAGGCGGGGAGCCTCCGGCGTCCGGCTCGCCGCCGGCGCGGCAGCGTCGGACCAGCGCGGGAGTTCCTGCGTCGGCGCGTCGAGTTCCCGGCGAATGTGGCCGAGGAACTCCTCGAGTGAGTTGTAGCGATCCAGGATCTGGACCAGCAGCTGGAGTGCACTGCTGGGTGTGGTGCGCACAGCCGTCATCATCACCGCCGAAGTCAGGGAGCCCGGAGAGGCTCGAACAGAACATGGCCCCGAAGTGCTTCCGGGTACGAACGAGTACTGCCCGGTGGTAACCGGCTCGGCCGGTTGGACCGTGGGCACCGACTCCGATGGTCGGCGACGCCCGCTGACAGGCTAGATCGAACGCACGGTCGACACGGGTAAATCGGCGTGCTTGGCACGCAATGTCACCCGTGTCCGGTACCCCGCGTGTCAGATGTCTGGCAGATAGCCAGGTGCGGCGGCATTTTCGCTCGAATCGAACGGCGGTTCCGACGGTAGAGTGAGCGGGCCGGAGGTCGATCCGGTCCGCGGGCAGAGCGAGGTGACGATTCCCATCGAGGCGCTCGAATTCGAGGCGATGTTGCTCGGTCGCTACAGCCTCATCTCCCGCAAAGGCGTCGGACAGCTGGATCGCAGCGCCTACGTGCTGCTGCAGCGCCTCGGCGACGGCCCGATGTCCATCGGCCAGCTCAGTGAAGCGCTGGGCCTGGACGTTTCCACGCTCAACCGCCAGACCGCCGCGATGCTGAAAGCCGGACTGCTCGAACGCATTCCGGATCCCGACGGCGGTATTGCCCGAAAGTTCCGGGCCACCGACGCGGGCCGCGGCAGGATGGCCGCCGAGCGGGCATCGGGGATCCACCATCTCGGCGTGATTCTGTCCGATTGGCCCGAGTCCGAGATCGCCGCACTCGCGGACCACCTGCGGCGATTCAATTCCGCCATCGAGCATTACCACGGTCGGTCGTGGCCGCGCGACGGCGTGAGCGGCGATGTTTGCGGGCCGAGTGCCGTGGCTCACCTCGAGCTATAGTAACTTCGTTACCGGTAACGGAGTTACCAGCAACACACTGTGCGCGGCCCGTGCGAAACACGCGGGTTGCCGCCGAGCCCCCGTGCCACCCGCACTCCTCGGCCGCGCAGGCCTCGTCCCGGCAGCGGACACCACGAGTACCGCCTGCCGGCCTGCGCCACAGCTGTTCCGATCTTGTAGAGAAAGACGACGACGATGTCAGTCGAAACAACAGCGCGGCACCGCGCGGTCCGGCGCCTGCTGGCGATGACCGCGGCGGTGTGCATGGGAGCCGGGCTCGTGAGCGCCGCCGCCGTTCCGGCGCAGGCCGCCCCCGCCGAAGACTTCTACCTGCCGCCCGCGCAATTCGATACCGCCGCCGGAGCGGTCATCAAGACCGCCGATCTGCCGGTGTATCTGGCCCAGCCCGGCGGCGACGGGCAGTGGCCCCTCGCGGCCAAGACCGTCATGTACACCACCCGCACCCAGGACGACGTCCCGATCGCGGTGACCGGCACCTACATCGACGCCACCCAGCCCTGGCAGGGGAAGGGCCCGCGCCCGACCGTGGTCATCGCCCCCGGCACCACCGGGCAGGGCGATCAGTGCGCGCTGTCCAAGGCGTTCACCCTCGGCATGTACCTGGACATCACCCCGCCGACCCTGTCCGCGAACCAGGAAGCGCTGTCCGCGATGGCGTGGAACCACCTGGGCGCGCGGGTCTTCGTGCCCGACTACATCGGCATGGGCACCCCCGGCGTGCACACCTATGCCAATCGCATCGAAGAGGCGCACGCGGTGCTGGACGCCGCTCGCGCCGCGAACACCCTCGCCGGCAGTGGGTCGCAGACCCCGATCGCGTTCTGGGGCTACTCCCAGGGCGGCGGCGCGACCGCCGCGGCCGCGGAGATGGCGCCGAGCTACGCCCCCGAGCTGAACCTCAAGGGCACCTGGGCCGGTGCGCCGACCGCGGACCTGTCCGAGATCCTCGGCGAGATCGAGGGCGCGCTCATCGGCGGCGCGATCGGCTTCGCGCTCAACGGTTTCGTCGCCCGCTACCCGGATCTGAAGCCGATCCTGGACGCGCGCACCACCGCCGAGGGCAAGAGCCTGCTGGCGACCCTGGAGAACGAGTGCATCGCCGATGTGATCATGCGGCACCCGTTCCTGCGCACCACCGGTCTGACGGTCGATCAGCGCCCGCTCACCGAGCATCTGCGTGAGATCCCCGAGGTGACCACGATTTTGGCCCAGCAGCGCATCGGCACCCTCACCCCGCGCAGCCCGGTCCTGATCACCAGCGGCATCAACGACGACACCGTCCCCTACGCCCAGACCCGCAAGCTCGCGGACAACTGGTGCGGCGCGGGAGCGACGGTGACCTTCCGCACCAACCATCTGCCGCCGATCCTGCCGAAAGCCACGCTGCCCAACCACTTCGGCCCCGAGCTGATCGACGGTTTCGGCACGAACAACGCGATCAACTACCTGTTGGATCGCCTGAACGACGTTCCCCTGCAAGGCTGCACGATCGATTGACCCACCCGGATCACCATCGCGACGAGGGGTCGGCGGTGATCCGGCAGAGCCCTTCTCGCGCATGAAAACCGGCGGCGAACCCACCTCGGGTTCGCCGCCGGTTCGCGTGGTGTGCATCATTGCGCGACCGCGAATGCTGCGCGACGCGCTCGGTTCCGGTATGAACTGAGCTGCGAACGCACCTCTGGACAGGAGACGACCATGCAGGAGAGCCCCACCCAGGTTTCGGAACTGTCCGAGATCGACGCGAGCACGGCCATCGCCCTGGTGCGATCCAAGGCCCCGGAGACCCGGTTCGGCCGCTTCACCGCCCGCCGTCCCGACAACGGTAAGTACGTGCAGGTCAACAGAATCGACGCCAACGGCACCGTGCTGTCCGGCGGCTGGACCTTCCTCGTGGACACCGCCAAGCAGGTCGTCGTGCGCACCGCGGTGAACCCGGAGAGCTTCGACACCAGAGCCGCGGTCCGTCAGGGCACCGTCTGCTGATCGGCACACGCTGCCGGTTCGGCGGGGGCCGGATGAGCGATCCGGATATGAAGTCGAGTGCTCCGAACATCGGCCCCGCCACCGCACGCGCGTAGGTTCGGATGGATGACCGAACTTCCCGAGGATCTGCGGAACATGCTGGACGGCAAGAACTTTGCGGTCGTCGCCACCCTGAACGCGGACGGTTCACCCCACACCTCGGTGGTCTGGGTGGACCGCGACGATGACGCGCTGGTGTTCACCACCACGGCACAGCGCCGCAACGGCCGCAACCTCGCCCGCGATCCCCGGATCAGCGTGACCGTCCTCGACGCCCGGGATCCCTACCGCGCCATCGATGTCGCTGGCCTCGCCGAACTCGTCCCGGATCCGGACAAACGGCTTCCGGCTCGGCTGTCACGCAAATACGTCGGGGAGCTGCCACCGCCCGAGTCCAGGGACGTGCGGCGGCTGATCGTGCGGGTCGTTCCACAGCGGATCACCGGCTTCGGCGCTTGAGCTGAACCCGATCGGCTGGGTCTCGCGGATCTGCTGAATTCGTCACCGGCTCGGCCACCGGCGTGACCTGGTTCCGACCTTCGCCTTCGCTGCGACCTCGTCGGAAATCTTCGCGAGCAACGGGTTGATAGTCGGCCCAGGGAGACGACCGGACCCGTCACCAGCGTGAATCGCCGGACTTCCCCCGTGTGTGCGGGAGCAGTGCGGATCTCATCCGTGCGCAGGGATTTGATTGGCGCAGATCATCCAGCGCTCGCGCTGGGTCGTGTTCGTTCGGATACGAGGAGGGCAGAAGCTCGGCGCACCGGGCACCCGGGGTCGGTGTAATGCCGACGGCGTCGGACCGCACTGCCGCCGGGGCGACGGCTCTTCCCGCTCATGAGAAGTGCGAGGCTGGGGGACTGCCTAGAGTTCTCCCCGTCGAACTCGTGCGATATCGAAATCGTTGGTCCGAACTCGGCTACGCGGGTGCAGGATCTTCCAACAGGGGAGCGAATGACAACTCCTGCCCAGCAGGTCACCGACGGCTTCGAATCCACCGGGTGCAACCGGGGTGACGCCGAACGCGCCGTGCTCAGCTACTACCGCCTGGTCGATGACGAGAAGTTTGTCGACCTGATACAACTCTTCGCGCCGGCCGCAGAATACCGCCGACCCGGCTACGAGCCGTTCATTGGGCGACCGGCACTGATGGACTTCTATTACAGGCAACGGGTCATCACCAGAGGCCGGCATTCGATCTCGAGCCTGGTCGTCGACCATCGAACCGTCGCTGTTAGAGGTCGTTTCACAGGCGCAACGCGGGGTGGCGGCTCGGTGAATCTCCGGTTCGCGGACTTCTTCGTTCTGGACTCGAGTGGCTTGTTCGCCGCGCGGGAGACGTTCTTCTTCGTCCCTTCCGTCTGACCCGTGCGATCCGGGTGGATCCACCTGCACCACAACCTGATTCACAAACTCCAGTACCGCCCGTGCACGCGGGATCAGACTTCGACAGAAGGCCGGAATGTGGTAACCCTGATCGCCTCCACCCGCCCGAAACTGGTGGTGGACTATCTGAAACCGATTGATGGTCCGGTGCAGTACCTGATTCCGGCCGGAACCGAATCGATATGGCGATCCGCTGGAATCACCGCGCCCCTGCGCACCGTCGATTCCTGGACCGATTTCAACGCGCTGGTTGCCGCCGTGTCAGGTATTCCGATCACCCGGATTCTCGCCACGGACGAATCGACCATCGCGGCGGCCGGCTTCCTGCGCTCGATACTCGATGTGCCGGGACAGAAGTGGGAACAGGCCTTGGCTTTCACGGACAAGGCGGTAATGAAGCGCAGGTTGCGTGATGCGGGCATCGCGGTTGCCCGGTGGTCGGTTGTTCATACGTTTGCCGAGGCCGCTCGGGCAGGCGATGAACTCACCTGGCCTGTCGTGTTCAAGCCGCGGCGGGGCCAGAGCACGATCGGTACCACGCGGGTGGAATCGGTCGAACATTTGAGCCATCTGATAGCGACCGGAAGATTCGATGCCCACACGGTGGTAGGTGACCTCGAACTGGCACAACAGGCTTCGGGAGTCTTCGAGGCACTGACCGCAAGCGTCGACGGGTTTTTGGTCGAAGAATGCGTTGACGTTGCGGTCGAGTACACATGTGATATCGCCGTCCGATCAGAACAGTCGGTACTCGTGCTCACCACGCAGTACCTGAGCCCATTGCTGGACGCGGTGGGGCGGGGTGAAGTCGCCGAGTTCATCACGGTCCCGTCTGACAGTCCGGAGGCGGTCGCCGTGCAGCTCATCACCCGCCGTGCCATGGCAGCGCTCGAGCTGACAACTGGACAGGTGCACTGTGAGGTGTTTCGGACCAAGACCGGTGAGTATGTGCTCGGTGAAATCGGCGCGCGTGCCGGCGGTGCGGCGCTGCCGGCGCTATCCGCACTTCTTTTCGGTGCGAACACCATCGAGGTTGGATTCGATCTCGCACTCGGACGGCCGCCGGCCGCCGTGCATGAAGGAACCGCAACACCGATCGCAGCGGTCGGCGTGCCGATGAAGTGCGGACGTGTCACGCGCGTACCGACGCTGGCGCAGCTCGAGGCGCTGCCCGGTGTCATACGCGCCGAGATTCGGACACGGATCGGGCAACGGAGCGGCGGCGGGCTCGCGGCCGCCGATGCGGCCGCGTACCTGTTCGTCACCGCCGAACACGAGCCGATCGAACCTGTAATGGACCGCGCCCGAGCTGCCGCCGCCGCGTTGTTCGCCTTCGACGACTCCGAGAGGGAGCCGGCAATGGTTCGTTGATCTCGTCGGACCCTGGAGCGCGCGTACAGCGCTTCTCGCACCGGCGCCACCGTCCCAATCGCCAGCACTACACGGAAGGTCACGATGGTCACCTTGATCGTCACACCCGGCCCACGATTCGCCACGCCGTACCTGGACCGAATCGAGGGTCCTGCCTGCTGTGTTATTCCGGCGGGCACCGAGCACCTGTGGGTCGGAGTGCCGGTACCGCTGCTCACGGTGACCTCCTGGACCGATTACAGTCAGCTCGCTCAGCGCGTAGCGCCGCTGCCCACCGTCACCCGTGTCATCGGTCCGCATGAAACTACGACCGCAGCAGCGGGATTCCTGAGTTCTCTGTTGGGAGCGCGCGGTCGCGATTGGGCTCAGTCCGTGGCATTCACCGATAAAGCGGTGATGAAGCGCAGATTGCACGAGGCCGGGATCCCGGTCGCGCGCTGGGCGGTCGTGCACTCGATCGGTGACATCGCGGCGGCCGCGGACGAACTCGGCTGGCCCGTCGTGGTGAAGCCCCGCCGCGGCTGCGGGACCCTGGGCACGCATCGCATCGGCGATGCTGGACACTTACGTCAGCTCAGGACTGCGGGCGCGTTCGCCGCGCGCACCGCGCCCGAGGATGTCGATGAGACGCTGCGCGCCGCCGGGGTTTACGGCAGCCTGGACTCCACCGCCGATGGATTTCTGGTGGAGCAGTACATCGACATCCTCGCCGAATACACCTGCGATATTGTGACCTGGCCGGACCGATCGCGAATCACCCTGGTAACCGAGCATGCCAGGCCATTGCTCGACGCGGTTCAGGAGGGACAGGCCGCAGAGCACGTCACGCTCGGTGACGACAGCCCTGTCGCGGCGGACGTCATTGCCCTGACTCTCCGTGCGCTCGACATCCTGGGCGATCCACACAGCCCGGTGCACTGTGAGGTCTTCCTAACGCGCGATGGCGACTATGTGCTGGGCGAAATCGCTTGTCGCGAAGGCGGAACGGCACTGCCGGTGGTGTGTGAAATGCTGTTCGGAGTCAACACCTTCGACGCCGGGATCGACCTCGCGTTGGAGCGGGAGCTGCCCACCCCTACCGATCGGCGATACGAGGCAATTGCCACCGTAGCTCTGGTACCGGCACACGGAATTGTGCGCCGGGTCCCCGCGAGGTCCGAACTCGAGGCACTACCCGGAGTTCTCAGGGCAGAGACACGGGTGCGCGAGAACGACTATTTAGGACGTGGCCGGGGCTCTGCGGCTGCCGCCGGATATCTCTTCTTGGAACCGGATCCGAGGTGGCCGCTCGAGGCACAGCGGGCAGAGATCCGTGCGTTGGCAGAGCCGCTGTTCTCGGTTGAACCCGAGCCGATTTCAGTACCGTGATGTACGAGCCCGAGGGCGCCAGCGTTTCCGGTCGACCGGTATACGGATATCCGGCGGTCCTACTGCTCGCTTCGACCCTGGCCGCGTGCGTCGGCGGGATAATCATGCCAGTCGTCGAACTCATTCGCCACGACCTCGGCATCAGTGCGACAGCGGTTGGCATCTTGTTAGCCGCGCATGCGGGGGTCATCGTGGTGGTCAGCCCATTCGTGGGCCGCGCCACCGACCGCTGGGGAGTTCGGCATCTGCTGGGAATGGGTCTGCTTCTCTATGGTGTCGCGGGGGGAGTGGGGACTGTGACCGACTCGTATCCGATCCTGCTCACTAGCCGTGTGCTTCTCGGCGCCGGGGCCGCAGCAGTATTCAGTGTCACCACCGTGGCGCTCCTGGCGATGGGAGCCGGGCGGGACCAGGATCGGATGATCGGCTGGCGCACCACGGCGATGACAGTCGGCGCGGTGGCCTGGCCGCTGTTGGCGGGCGCGCTTGGTGCGTTCGACTGGCATGCTACGTTCGGCCTCTACCTGCTCGGTATCCCGCTGGGAATCGCGGTTCTGATATGGGCGCCGCCCGAGCAGCCGCGCCGTTCCGAAAATTGCGAGCGCCGCGGTTCCACGGTGGAATTGCTTCGGCGGCACCCAACCCTGAGCGCTTGGTACGCGATGACCGCGGCATCCGGCTTGACCACGTATGGTCTCATCGTCTTCCTACCCGGGCGACTCGCCCAGGCCGGAATCGTGAACCCCATGTTCGTGTCGCTGTTCCAAGTCGGATTGTTCGCATTCGCTGGAGTCATCGGCGCTGTGTTCGTCCACATAGCAGCGTGCGTCGGGTTCGGCGTCCTGCTGCGCATCGTGTGGGCTTGCCGGGCAGTGGCTTTCACCGTACTTGCGCTCAACACCCAACCTTTGCTCCTGTTGGCCGCGACCGCGTTGGTCGGAATCAGTAACGGGCTATCGCTGCCTGTGACGACACTTCTCATCGGGGAGACACCGGAACCGACGCGGCGCGGGCTGGCGGTGTCGCTCGCCGGGACGGCCCTGTTCGTGGGACAGGGTCTGACGCCGGTGGTTTTCGGCCCGATCATGCATGCAGCGTCTCTAACGACTGCGTTCCTGGTGGTCGCTGCGGGTTCGTGCTGCATTCTGCTACTGCTTGCACGCCGGCGGATCGCAGATCCACGGATTGCGAAAGCTGTTGCGCCCCGATGAGCTCTAGCTCGGTCTCGGACAATACGTTCCGGTCCGATGTAAGCGGCGCGTGGTGGTGGACGTTCGAACATGTCCGCGCGGCTGTCCCGCATGCCTGTCGGCGAACCGCCGCCCCCGGAAGACTCGGCGGTGCGACCCCTGATCGTTCCGGTGGTGCCGTAGCAGATCACGACCCACGGTGTCTGAGCGGTACCTCACCTCCCGCGACTCGAACCGGTCACATCGTCTGGGACGGGTGGTCACTGGTCCGGCGGCGAGCGAGCCGGCCGAGTGACGCGGGCCGAACATCCAGACCGTTCAGCTATTACAGCAGTTTGCGGCGTGGTGTCGATTGCGGTGGGGCGGTGCTGTTTTGCCTCGAACAGATCTGTGCCACCCAAAGGGTTGCGGCGGACAACGATCGATAACATGATGTCCCGACACAGTCAGAGGTGTCGATGCTGGGCCACGCCGTCGGGGGCGGGGAACCCGTGGATTCGGGCGCGAGTGTCGTGCGAATCCGCCGGGCTTCTCTCGGGTGGGAATCCACACGACCTGCGCGCTGGAAACATCGATAGCACTCTCACGACGGGATCCCCATGCGCGACAACCGCTTGCCGACGACACCTCGTGCGGAGCGGAGGCGGCGAGACGGGGAGATGCGGGGGCGCGGCGTGGTCTCCCTGCTCGGCGCGGCCGTCGCACAGCATCCCGACGGGTGTGCGCTGGTCGGGGTGGAACGGACGCTGACTTATCGCGAGCTGGACGAGGAATCCAATCGGCTCGGGCGCAGGCTGTGCGCGCTGGGCGCGGGGCCCGAGGATCGCGTCGCGATCGTGCTGCCCCGCTCGGTGGACTCGGTGTCGGCGACCTGGGCGATCGCCAAATCCGGGGCCGCGTTCGTGCCCGTGGACCCGGCCTATCCCCGCGCCCGCGTGGAGTACCTGCTCGTCGACAGCGGGTGTGCCTTCGGCGTCACGTTCGCCCGGTACCTCGAGGAGCTGCCCGGCCACATTCGGTGGCTGGTACTCGATGACCCGCGGGTCGCGGCCGAGCTGACCGCGGAGTCGCCCCGGGCGATCTCCTACGTCGACCGGCGTTCGCCGCTGCGCCCGGCGAACCTGGCCTACCTCATCTACACCTCGGGATCGACCGGCCGTCCCAAAGGCGTCGGCGTGACCCACGCCGGTGTGCCCGCGCTGACCGCGGACCTGCACACCTCCTTCGCAACCCACCGGGACGCGCGCGTACTGCATTTCGCCTCCCCGAGCTTCGACGCCTCGATCCTGGAACTGCTGCTCGCGGTCGGCGCCTGTGCCACCCTGGTGATCGCGCCGCCGACCATCCTCGGCGGCGGCGAATTGGCGGACTTCCTGCACCGGCACCGCATCACCCACGCGTTCCTGACACCCTCGGTCCTGGCGAGCCTGGACGCCCGCGAGCTCGAGACCCTGACCACGATCGCGGTCGGCGGAGAACCCTGCGCACCGGCGCTGGTGCGGCGCTGGAGTTCTCCGCGCCGCCGGTTCCACAACATCTACGGGCCCACCGAATCCACGATCGCGGCCACCCTGACCGGTCCGCTGCGGGAGGCGGACCCGGTGCCCATCGGCCGCCCGGTCGACGGGGTCGGCTATCGAATCCTGGACACGTGGCTGCGCCCGGTGGCCCCCGGCGCGGTCGGCGAGCTGTACGTGAGCGGACCGGCGGTGGCCCGCGGCTATCCCGGACACCCGGAACAGACCGCCATGCGTTTCGTCGCCGATGTCCTGGGCCCGCCCGGCGCCCGGATGTACCGCACCGGAGATCTGGTGCGGCACAACCGCGATGGCGAACTCGAATACCGCGGGCGCGGCGACCACCAGGTCAAGATTCGCGGGCACCGCATCGAACTGGGCGAGATCGACGCGACGCTCGGCCGGATGCCGGGCGTCGCGGACGCGGTGACGGTGGATCGGACCACCTCCACGGGCAGCATCGAACTCGTCGCGTTCGTCCGCACCGAGCACGCGCCGGCGCACACGTTCACCGCGGAACTGCGAGCCTGGCTGGCCGCGGAACTGCCATCCTTCATGCAGCCCAACTCGATTCGCGTACTCGAGGAGTTCCCGCTCACCCCCTCGGGCAAGGTCGACCGGGCCGCGCTCGCCGCGCACACCGCCCGGACCGCGCCGGTCGCGGGCGCGAGCGGGATCGGTGACGACCTCGTGCGGGAGGTCTTCGTCCGCGTGCTGGGCACCCGGGATCTGGACGGCGACAGCGACTTCTTCGCCGCCGGCGGAAACTCGCTGCTGGCCACCCAGGCCGCCGCCCGCCTGAGCGAGATCTGGCAGCTGCGGATCCCGCCGCAGCTGCTGTTCGAGTACCGGACCCCGGCCCTGCTGACCGCCGCGATCCGCACCAGGCACTTCGAAACCGCCCGGCCACCGCTGCTGGCCGGGGTGCGGCCCGAGCGGATACCGCTGTCCGCGAACCAACTTCGCTTCTGGCTGCGCAATCAGTTCGACACCGCGGCCGCGGTGGACAACATCGGATTCGCGCTGCGGCTGGAGGGCGTCGATGTTCCGGCGCTGACCCGCGCGCTGCTCGATGTCGTCACCCGGCACGAAGCGCTGCGCACCCGGTACCCCGCCGACGAGCACGGGCCGCACCAGCTCATCGAGGACCCGGAGGCCATCCTCGACCGTTTCGGAGTGGAGGAGGTCTCCGACGCCGGCGTGGACGCCCGCGTGCGCGACCTGCTCTGGCAGGGCTTCGACGTGACGAGCGAGGTACCGCTGCGAGTTCGGCTGCTGCACACGCCATCCGGGCACCTGCTGGTGTGCGCGCTGCACCACATCTGCGCCGACGGCTCCTCCATGGCCCCGCTGGCCCGCGACCTGGCCGACGCCTACGGCGCGAGACTGGGCGGCGTCGCGCCGACCTGGCCGGCCCTGGCGGTGCAGTACGCCGACTACGCGCTGTGGCAGCGGGAGTTGCTGGGCTCACGCGAAGACCCGGATTCGCTGCTGTCGCAACAGCTTCGGTACTGGCAGACCGAACTGGCCGGGCTCCCGGACCAACTCGACCTGCCCGCCGACCGGCGTCGACCGAACGTGGCTTCGCTGCGCGGGGCGACCCTGGACCGCACGCTGCCCGCGCAGATGCACACCGCGTTGCTCGACCTGGCGCACGCCCAGCAGGCGAGTCTGTTCATGGTCATGCGCACCGCGCTCGCGGTCCTGCTGGCCCGGCTGTCCGGCACCTCGGACATCTCGATCGGCGTGCCGATGACCGTGCGATCCGAGCCCGCGCTCGACGGGGTCGCCGGCATGTTCGTCAATACGACGGTCTCGCGGACCAGTGTGGATCTCGCCGAGAGCTTCACCGATCTGCTCGCCAGAACCCGCACCCGCGACCTGTCCAATTTCGCGCATTCGGAAGTACCGTTCGAACTCGTCGTGGACGCCGTCGACCCGGTCCGGTCACCGGGCCGACATCCGCTCTACCAGGTCGGATTCGCGTTCCAGAACTTCACCCAGGCCGCGCTGTCCATGCCCGGCATCACCACCTCGATGCTCGATGTCGCGGCCGAGACCGTGAAATCCGATCTGCACATCGGGGTGATCGACACCCACGGCGAGGACGGTGCGCCCGGCCTCATCGGCATCCGGTTCGGGTACAGCACGGACCTTTTCGACCGGGCCACCATCGAGCGCTTCCTCGACGGCTACATCCGGGTACTGGAATCGATCCTGGCGGACCCGCGGCGCCGGGTGGGCGATCTCGCGCTCGTCCGCGACGACGACCCGGAGCTGTCGAGTCACGGTGCCGTGCAAGAGATCCCGGTTCGTACCCTTGCCGGGGTAGTGGCCAGGCACGCGGAACTGAGCCCGGACGAGATCGCGGTGGTCTGCGGCGGCGAATCGATCACATACCGGCTGCTCGCCGAACGGATCGCCCGGCTCGCGCGCTGGTTGATCCAGGAGCGGGCGGTGGGACCGGAGTCGATCGTCGCGATCGCCACGCATCGCTCGATCGATCAGGTCGTCGCCATGCACGCGACCGTCGACGCCGGTGCGGCCTGGGTGCCGATCGATCCCGACCACCCCGCCGACCGCATCGGCTACGTGCTGGCCTCGGCGCAGCCGCACTGCGTATTATCCACCACCGCAGATCGTTTCGCGATGGGTGGGGTGCACCTGATCGACACCCTCGACCTGAGCGCCTACTCGGGCGAACCGGTGTCCGGCGCCGAACGGACGGGCGAACTGCGGCCCGATCACGCCGCCTACGTCATGTACACCTCCGGCTCGACCGGGCGGCCTAAGGGCGTGGTGATCACCCACGAGGCGATCGCCAATCAGGTGGAGTGGATGTGCCGGCGCTACGAGGTCGGCGCGCGGGATGTGTACCTGCACAAGACCGCGGCCACCTTCGACGTATCGTTGTGGGGCTACTTCGTGCCGCTGTGGGCCGGATCCCGGCTGATCCTGGCGCTGCCCGGCGAACACCGCGACCCCGACGCGATCTGCCGGGCCGTCGCCGCCCACGGGGTCACCCTGACCGACGTCGTGCCCGCCATGGCCGCGCTCATCGCCCAGCACCCCGAGCCCGAGGCGCTGCGAACCCTGCGCGCGCTGTTCGTCATCGGCGAGGCGCTGCCGCCGGAAACCGTGCGCACCTTCGCCGAGATCTGCTCCGCCGAGGTGCACAATCTCTACGGCCCGACCGAAGCCGCGGTCAGCATCACCGAGCGGCACGTGCGCGCGAGCGACTTGGACGAGCCCCGCCTGCCCATCGGGCTCCCCGCCTGGAACTCGCAGTGCCGGGTGCTGGACGCGCGCCTGCGCCCGGTCCCGCGCGGCGTCACCGGCGAGCTGTTCCTGTCCGGTGTCCAGCTCGCCCGCGGCTACAAGGGCTCGCCGGGGCTGACCGCGGGCCGATTCGTCGCCGATCCCTTCGGCCCGCCCGGCGCCCGCGCCTACCGCAGCGGCGACCTGGCCCGGCTGCGGTCAGACGGGGAACTCGACTTCCTCGGTCGCACCGATCTGCAGGTCAAGGTGCGCGGGCACCGCATCGAACTGGGCGAGATCGAATCGGCGCTGCTCGGCAATCCCGCGATCGCCCAGGCCGCGGTGACCGCCCAGCGCGCGGGCGGCGACGTCCGGCTGCTCGGCTACGTGGTTCCCGCACCGGGTCAGGACGTGGATTCGAAGTCGCTGCGGCGCAAGCTTTCCGACGTATTGCCGGGCTACATGCTGCCCGCGGTGATCACCGTGCTCGCGGCCTTCCCGACGAACTCCAGCGGGAAAGTGGATCGCGCGGCACTGCCGCTGCCCGCCGTCGAGGACACGGACGAGATCGGCTCCGCGGCACCCGAATCCCCGGTGGAGATCGCCATCGCGGAGGTCTTCGCCGAGGTGCTCGGCGTGGGCCGGGTCGGTGTCACCGACAGCTTCTTCGATCTGGGCGGGTCCTCGCTCGGCGTCTTCGACGTGCATCGCCGCCTCTCGGCACGCCTGGAACGGGACGTGCCGATGCGGGCGATCCTGAGCGCGCCCACGGTCGCCGGGCTCGCGGCGCACATCGCCAACCCGCCCGCGCCTGCCGTGGTGTCCTCGCACGCGGCCGACGCCGTTCTCGCACAGGAGATCTCACCGGCCGGGTGCGCGCCGGCGGCCCCGGGCGCGGCCTCGGAGATTCTGCTGACCGGCGCCACCGGATTCCTGGGCGTGCACCTGCTCGATGAGCTCCTGCGCAGCACCGACGCCCGGGTGTGGTGTCTGATTAGAGCGGACTCCGACGCCGAGGCCCGCGCCAGGATCATGGCGGCGCTCGGGCAGTTCAGGCTGCGCACCGACGGCATCGAGGATCGGGTCCGTGTCTTGTGCGGCGACCTCTCGCTCCCCGACTTCGGTTTGGCGGCAAGTGATTTTGAGCTTCTGACCGAGCGTATCGACGCGATCTACCACAACGGCGCTCGCGTCAACCACGTCGATCCCTACGAGCGCCTGCGCGCGGCCAACGTCGAGGGCACCAGAACGGTGCTGCGCCTGGCCACCACCGTCCGCGCCAAAGCCGTGCACTTCGTCTCCACCCTAGGGGCCGCGATACCGTCCGGGACCCGGCCCGACCTGGTCGCCGAATCCGACCGCCTCACCGCCGGCCAACTCCAGGACAACGGCTACCTGATCTCGAAATGGGTTGGCGAGGAACTGATTCGCCAGGCCGGCGAGCGCGGCCTGCCGGTGACGATTCTGCGGCCCGGAACCGTCAGCGCCCACACGGTGAACGCGGTCGGCAATCCCCAGGACGGATTCTGGAACATGGTCGGCGCCGCCGCGACCCTGGGCCTGGCCCCGGACGTGGGCGAGGCGACGATCTCCCTGGTCCCGGTCGACTACGTGGCACGCGCGATCGTCGCGATCGGGTCGGGCCCACACCGGGAAACCGTCTACCACCTGGTGAACCACCAGCCCACCTCGATCCCCGCGGTCCTGGACAGCCTGCGATCACACGGTGTCGAGGTGCGGGTCGAGCCCCTGGACGCGGTCCGCCGGGAACTCGAGCGCCGAGCGAGCACGGCGGCCGCCTCCGACCGCGACGTACTGGCCCGCGCCGCCCTCCTGTCGCCCACCTACGCGGGCCTGGCCGCCCACGCCCGCTGGTCCGACACCAACACCCGTGCGGCCCTTGCCGGTACGACCATCGAATGCCCGCCGATCGACCGCACGGTCCTGAGCCGCTACATGGGTGAGCTGGCGGCAGCAGCCCGCGGCGGCGAGCAGCGCTTGACCCCGGTGTAGTCGCTCGGAAAGGTCTGCCCGCTCGGTCGCCGTGCCCATCACACGCGATGGTCATGGCGACCGAGTTCAATTGCGAGCATTGTCCTTTCCCGTCACACGTGGCATTTCGTGCCAATCAGGGGACATTCTGTGCACGGTGGCGACCCCCGGGCGAATTCGTGACTCCGCGATGCTTCAATGAATTCCGCAGCGCTCGAGGTCGCGATGATGTTTCCGGCTGCCTCGGGAAAGTAGAGGGGATCGTTGCCGTTGAGCGGGATCGCATTTCGTCACTCGTACGCGAAGGCGCGGCCGGGGTGTATTCGGAGAAATATCCGGCCTACCGGAATATCCCGGTCGGTCGCCTTAGGGATGGGCAACGCGACCGTTATCTCATTGTGTCGCATGCCTGCCCGCGGAACCCGCGAGCGCGCTCTACTCTATTGCTGCGATAGCAGCGGCCGTGGGGAATCAGGCGTGCCACAGTCGGGTTCCGTCGTGCCGGGACGTACGCAATGACCTCACGACATGTCATCTCGATCGGGGCGACCATGGATCAGCAGCGGACGCGTCTCCTGGACCTCACCGCGCAGAATCCCGAATTCCGGGTATGGCTGGCCCGGGCCAGCTCGGTGGCCGCCGCTTCAGCTGCCGTTGCGACCCTGGCGGTTACCGCGGACGCCGGGCTTTCCGCACCGCTTTCGCTGGCACTGGGCGTGGTTCCCGCTGCTGTGGCCTTGGCCAAGCTCGACCGGTTCTCGCGGCAGCCGGACTCGCACCGCGTGGCCGACGCGAACAAGTCGGTCAAACGCCTGCGCAACCACTATGGCGCACTGGCGAAGTCGTACTGCGTCGATGCGCCCGATATCGCACCGCAGGTCACGATAGCGTCGCATAGCACCGTGGTCGACGGGCGCATCGATCCCGCGGGTTCGATCGAGCACTCCGAAACCGTCGGCGATGAATGCCTCGTTCCGCTGCTGTACCGCGACGACGTGCGGCGCACGGTGCTGCTCGGAAACCCGGGGTCCGGCAAGAGCGTGCTGTCCTTGAAGCTGGCGGCATTCATCGCCAACGACTACTTGCAGAAGCAGGCACACAAGGTGCCGCTCGTGCTTCCGCTACGAGACTGGAGCGCGGGACTCGCGCTGCCGGAGTGGATCATCGAGCAAGCGTCCTACCTGTACGCGATCCCGACCACGGTGACCAGGCGCTGGCTCGACGACGGCATCCTCATCCTGTTCCTGGACGGATACGACGAGGTACGGACCGACCGGCGGGGTCTCCTACTCGGCGAGATCGCACGATGGAACGCCGGCGTCGACACCCGCATGGTCATCACCTGCCGTGCCTCGGATCCGGAATTGAGCACGCTGTTGTCCGCGATCGGCGTGGACAGGATCGCCACACTGCAGGCGGTTCCCGCCGAACAGTCGATGGACTACCTGGAATCGGCGATGGGGCAGATCACCATCGCGAAAGACGCACCGCCGTACCGTCCCGACGTAGCGCGGGTGGTTCGGATCCTGCGGGATCTGATGGTCGACGACAGCATTCGTGAACAGGTGATGCTGGGTCTGGCCGCGGCCTCGCGGGCCGAGAACGTGGCTACGGTCCCCGGTTGTCTGCGTGAGCGGGACGAGCGAGACCCCGCCGCGGCGGCGCTGGCCCTGGGCAATCAGCTGTACGCGGCCGGCAATTACGGCGGCGCGAAAATCGCCTACCTGGAGGCGGGCCGAGCGAAGCATTCGAGCAAGCACTCCGTCGCCATACTGCTGTACGGCATTTGTGAAGCCTTCCTGGGAAACAAGGATGCCGCACGGAAAGCGGTGTACGACTACGTCGAGGCGAGCCTGCGGGACCCGATCACGCCGAGCGAAGCCGGTAACCGGGTCAATCTCGGAACGTCGGATGAGCGGCAGGTCCTGGCGGCGATGCGGTCGGGCATCAGCTACGACCTGTGCCAGGTCTGTAGTCGCTCGAAATTGGTGCCGAGCCGAGTAACCGCCGCATTGCAGTCACTGCGCGAAATCGGCGCGATCGATACGCCTTTCGAGCGGCTGGACGGCATCAGATATCGGCGCAGCGACGCATTCGCGATGAGTGGCGACTAGGCGGAACCTGCACTTGAACTTCCCGCTGTGGGTGCTTGCCGCTCTGATCGCGGTGCTTTCTTCGCTCATGTTGCGAGCTGTCGGAAATGAGAAGGCGCTGCGCTGGAAAGCGTGGCTTCCTTTCTCGTACGTGATTCTTTTCGACGCGATCGCAAGCACCGCGCTCCTGGCATTGAACGCTGTGGTGCAACAGTTTCGCCACGGCGAATTGGGTGAGATGGCCGGGCTCGCGCCGACTCTGCTCCCGACGGTGCTGTGTGGAATCGCGGCCCCGGCCGTATTGCGGACGCAGACTCCCGCGAGTTGGCGGGGTTTTCTCGGCGGACGCCGACTGATGGGCCCGGTGCGCAAATTGCAGCAGCAGGCCGAACGGGATGTGGAGGACATCTGCACCGCCGAGGAAACGATCTGGCTGCGTGAGGAGATCGTTCAGGTGGCATGCCTGAGCGTCGAGGATCTGGGGGACTGGGCCGAGCGGTACATGAAGCGGCGATCGTTGCCCGAGCTGTCGAGACCGCGGGCACGTCAGGCGAGCATCAAGCAGATCCGGGACATCGTCGCAGACACGGACTCCCGGGATGAGGTGCGCCGCATGACGATCGTGCAGGTGCTACTGGACAACGTCGGCCATCGCGCGGTTCGCCAGTTGTTCAGATACGGGCGAGCAAAAGCCCCGGGCGCAATCGTCAGGCACCGGGGCCGAACGCACCGGTTCCTGTGTGCGACGGTGTTTGCGGGACGCGACGAATTGTCGATGTTGCGCCGCGACATCCGTTTGCCCGCCGGGTACCAGTCCGAACTGCTGGACAACAGACTTCGGATCTGCCGCCCGGACCGAGTCATCGATGACGCCGTGCGCGAGCTGGCCCGGGTCATGGGCGGCGAGCTGGGCGGGAGGGGCTCGGTCGAGGGCATCTATCAGGGGTGGATCGTGATCCGCCCGTCGATCGGGCGACGAGCCGGGGCGACGGTCCTGCGCAACGCGCGGTGCTTCGCCCAGTTGCTGCGCGACTGCGACTCCCTGGGCAAGCTCGTGGTGCAACCCAATGGCGTTGTTCTGGATGATGTTTCGGGTCTGTTCGCGACAGCCGGGCTGCTGGCCTCTCCCATGAACTCGCCCAGAACCAGTAGTCCCTATTGCGGTGACGCCTTCGCCGGACAGGGCGCGTGGCTGGCGATCGATATCGGATTCGACTCCGACTGCGCGTACAAGCGGCACTTCTACGGCGGAGCGGGTGTGCCGCTGTATCTGCTGGTCGACATCGCCAAAGGCCAACTGACGATTCATTCGGAGCTGCACGAGGGGGCCTACCGGTGCGTCGACGAGGTCGAGTTCGGCGCGAAACTGTCCCTGCCGCATCCATTCGAGGTCATCGTGGACACCAGCGAGCTGCGCAAGCCTCGATTCGGCGGGCTGCTGCGCGGTCGGTGATCGATTGCGGCGGTGATCGACCCGGCGATTCGCTCGACGCGGGTGGCGTCTCCGGTCGTGCCGCAGGAATTCGAACGCCCAGCGCCGCAACGAGTTCGGTCCCGCGCCGATATGCGGTGGGTGGCCGTGCTGTGTACGCTGCGGCTATCAAGATCGTGAACAGGGTGGTAGGTGCAAGGAATCGACGGCTTGCTGCAGCGGGTGATGGAAATCCCGGGTGCGGTGAGCGTGAGTTTGGCGGACGGGGCCAGCGGTCTGCTGATCGCCGCGGCCGGTGCGCACCCGACGGTGGACGGGCACGCCGACGCGGCGTTGACCACCGACATTCTGCGATCGATCAGTTCGTGTCCCGCGCTGTCGGGTCCGGCGCCCGACGACCCCACCGAGATCATCGTCTGCCGTCCCGGCGCCTACCACCTGATCCACCCGATCGACGGTGACTACGCCGCCCGCCTGTTCCTGCACGCCGTGTTCGACGAACGCATCGGCAACCTCGGACTGTCCCGCCATCGAATACGCCAACTCGTCGCCGAGACGATGCCCGCGAGTTCGGGACCATCCGGAACCACCACCTCACCGACAGAAGCGAATCCGCATGCCCGCCACGCCCGACCCGACTGAAGTGGACCTGCTGCTCGCCGCCCTGCGGCGGCAGCTGCCCGACCTGATCGGCTCGGTGGTGGCCTCGAGCGACGGCTTGCTCGTCACCCATGATCTGCCCGCCCGGATCGAGCCGACCGGCATGGCCGCGCTGATCTCGACGCAGCTGGCGCTGTCGCAGCGCCTGGTCGACACCGCCCTCGGGACGGAGCTCGAGGAGCTCGTCGTGTGCGGGCCCGCCGGGCACGTCGCGGTCTACGCGGCCGGGCCCAAGGCCATCCTGGGCGTGCTGGGAACCGGAAGCGCCACGGTCGGCCGCACCCACCTCGAATCCCGGCCGATCGCCCAGCGCATCGCCGAGGTACTCGGCAGAACCACCGGCGACCGATGATTCCCACACCCCGAAGGAAGAGGACAACACGTATGAGCAGCATTGACGTCGCATTGAAGGACATGATGTCGATCGACGGCGCGATCGGCGCGGCGCTGGTCGACTACACCAGCGGCATGGCGCTCGGCACCGCCGGCGGCACGAAGAGCTTCGACCTCCAGATCGCCGCGGCCGGCAACACCGAGGTGATGCGGGCGAAGATGCGCACCATCGAACACCTCGGACTGCACGAGGAGATCGAGGACATTCTGATCACCCTGGCCGGTCAGTACCACGTGATCCGCCCGCTCTCGAGCCGTCCGAAGGCCGGGCTCTTCCTGTACCTCGCCCTCGATCGCGAGCGCGCCAACCTGGCGCTGGCCCGGCACCGGCTGCGCGCCATCGACTCCGACATCGAGGTCTGAGGCCGACGCGGGATCCGCACGGTCTGCGGGCCGTGCGCCCGATTACCGCCGTTCACCCGGTTCGGGTGAACCGCCGCCGCGCTGCGGGCGACACACTCGCCCGATGGCTGCGACTCCGAAACCTGCAACCGAGTCCATCGTCCGCCGGAACAAGGAGCTGCTGGACCGGTTACCGTTCTCCGACACCCAGGACTTCGAGGACGCCACCCGGGGACTGATCGGACGGCGCGAACCCAACGCCGTCACCGCCGATGACGGAACAGTGCTGTGGGACAACGACACCTACGCATTCGTCGAAGGCGACGCGCCGGACACGGTGAATCCGAGCCTGTGGCGGCAATCCAGGCTCGTGTCGATCGACGGCCTGTTCGAGGTGGTACCCGGCGTCTATCAGGTGCGCGGACTCGACCTGTCCAACACCTCGTTCATCGAGGGCGACGAGGGCGTCGTTGTGATCGACACCCTGCTCTCCGCCGAGACCGGGGCCGCGGCGCTCGAGCTGTACCGGCAGCATCGCGGCGATCGCCCGGTCAAAGCGATCATCTACACCCACTCCCACGTCGATCACTTCGGCGGCGTGAAGGGCTTCGTGTCCCAGCAGGAGGTCGACGACGGGGCGGTGCGGATCTTCGCGCCCGAGGGATTCACCGAGCACGCGGTATCGGAGAACGTGTACGCGGGCACGGCGATGGGCCGGCGCGCGGGGTACTCCTACGGCGCGGCGCTCGCCCGCGGTCCGCAGGGCCAGGTCGGCGCGGGCCTGGGGCAGACGACCTCGACCGGCACGGTCACCCTCATCGCGCCCACGGACTTCATCACCACCACCGGCCACGAGGAAACCGTCGACGGGGTGCGCATGATCTTCCAAATGGCGCCGGACACCGAAGCGCCCTCGGAAATGCTGGTCTACCTGCCCGACTTCAACGCCCTGTGCGCGGCCGAGGACGCCACCCACACCTTCCACAATCTGCTGACCCTGCGCGGTGCGGTGGTGCGCGACCCGCACGGATGGGCCGGCTACATCACCGAGACCATCGACCTGTTCGGCGGTGACGCGGAAGTTGTTTTCGCGTCCCATCATTGGCCGGTCTGGGACAACGAGCGGGTCCAGCAGTTCCTGACCACCCAGCGCGATCTGTACGCGTACGTCCACGATCAGACGCTGCGGTTGATGAACAAGGGACTCACCGGGCCCGAAATCGCCGAGGCCATCGAGCTGCCGCCCTCGCTCGAGAACGCCTGGAGCGCGCGCGGATACTACGGCTCGCTCAGCCACAACGTCAAAGCCGTCTACCAGCGCTACCTGGGCTGGTTCGACGGCAACCCGGCCAGCCTGTGGGAGCACACCCCCGTCGAACAATCCATCCGCTACCTGCGGTTCATGGGCGGCGCGGACGAGGTGGTCGACAAGGCGCGAAAGTCGTTCGAGGAAGGCGACTTCCGCTGGGTCGCCCAGGTGCTGAACCATGTGATCTTCGCCGAACCCGGCCACGCCGCGGCACGGGAACTGCTGGCCGACACCTACGAACAGCTCGGCTACGGTTCGGAGAACGGAACCTGGCGCAACTTCTACCTTTCCGGAGCGACCGAGCTGCGGGACGGCCAGTTCGGCACCCCGACCCAGACCAACGCACCCGATATCCTGAACCACCTCTCGCCGGAAATGTTGTTCGACGCCATCGCGATTCAGGTCGACGGCCCCAGGGCTTGGGACGAGACCTTGTCGATCGACATCGTGCTCACCGACACCGATCAGGCCTATCGCATCCGCCTGGCGAACGGTGTTCTCACGTACAGCAAGCATCCGCAGCCCGACCCCGCGGAAGCTACCGTGACCACTTCCACCAAGGACCTCCCGAGACTGGTACTCGGTGGTCTGTCCGCGGAAGGAATCGCCACCGCCGGCGGAAATCTCACCGGAGACGACTCCGTGCTGCGGCGGTTGGTCGCCGTGCTCGACCCCGGTGACAAGAACTTCGCGATCGTCACCCCCGACGCGCACTAGCTGTAACCGCGACCTCGGCACGTCCGCGCGCGCCGACCCGAACGCCGAACGAACGGGGCTGATGTCATGGACGACGAGCGGCCCGCGGGCCCGTTGGACGAGACCGAACGCGCCGAGCTCACGCGCCTGCGCCGGGAAGCGGCCGCTCGCCGCGGCTCGGTCGACGGTCCGCGCTCGGGGCGGTCCTGGATTCGCTGGACGGCCACGGTCATCCTGCTGATTTTCGTTGTCGTGCTGGGTATCTCGGCCGTCCTGGCCCGCTTCGTGCGCGGGGAGCTGCTGGACACGGATCGATACGTGCAGACCGTGACACCGCTGAGCTCGGACCCGGTGATCCAGGACGGGCTCGCCGACCGGGTCACCGCCGCGATCATGGATCGGATCGACGTCCAGGCGGTCACCGCGCAGGCGCTGACCGCGATCACCGACAGCGCGCCCCGGGTCCCGGCGGCCGTGATCGGCTTGGCGCCCGTGGTCGAGGAACAGGCCGAGCACTTCGTCCACGAGACGGCCGAATCGGTCCTGGCCTCGGACGCGTTCGACACGCTCTGGATCCAGGCGAACCGGCAGGCGCATCAGAAGTTCGTCACCGTCATGCGCGGCGACGGTCCCGCTGCCATCGCCATGGACGAGGACGGCTTCGTGCGGATCGAGCTCGGCCCGATCGTCGACCGGGTGCGAGTAGCCCTGGTGGACAAGGGCTTTGCCTTCGCCGACCGGGTGCCCGAGATCAACGGGTCGTACGTGCTGTTCCAATCCGAGGAGCTGGTCACCGCCCAGCGCTACGTGTCGATGCTCGATCGCGCCGCGGGCATCCTGCCGTGGGCGACCGTGCTCGCGGCCGCCTGCGCGATCTGGGCCGCGCCCAGGGGCGCGCGCCGCCGGGTGTTCACGTGGGTGGGAGCGGCGCTGGTCGCGGCCATGGCACTGCTCGCCGTCGCGCTCGGAATCGGGCGATCGGCCTATCTGGACGCCGTACCCGCAAACGTCCTCTCCGGACCGGCGGCTGCGACACTGATCGACGCGGTCCTCGAACCCCTGCGCACCACTCTGCGCGCGGTGCTCGTGCTCGGCGTGGTCATCGCCGCCGCCGGATTCCTCACCGGGTCCTCCCGCACCGCCGTCGCGATCCGCGGCGGCTACGGGCGCGCCCTGGCCGCCGCGCGATCGCGGCGCGCCGACCGCGATCCCCGGTCGATCGAAGCGTTCGCCGCTCGTTTCCGCACCCCGCTACGGGTGGCGATCATCGCCGCCGCGGTGCTGACGCTCGCACTGTGGTCGTACCCGAGCGGGCTGGTGGTGATCGTGACGGTGCTCATCGCGGTTGTGGCGTTGCTCGTGGTGGAACTGGTGGGCCGGGCGATCCCCGCGGAGGCAGTCACCGCCGATACCGCTCACGGCTCGGTGCCGGGTGCTCCGCCCGATCCCCGCAGATAGCGGCCGACGGGAGTGTCATCGGAGGCGAATGCCTCGATGATCGCGGCCGCGCCCACGATCACCATCGACATGACGAAAAGCCAACTGACCGAAGTGAATGCCAGCCCGAGCGGGCCGAAATGCTGCTGCGCGTTGGCCGTTATCCGCGGCAGCAGGATCCGGCCCGCCACATGCACCGCGGTCAGGCCGACGGCGGTCAAAAGCCCTGTGGCCCAAAGCAACCGACCCGACAGCGCGCCCTTGGTCAGCAGATAGGGCGCGAACGCCCACACCAGCGTCCAGACCGCGACCTCCCCGAGCAGGGCCAGGGGACGGCCCGCGTAGTCGAGCCGGGACAGCCCGCGGGTCTGCGCGACCAGGCTCACCGACAGCGCGACCGCCACCAGCGCGGCGAGCCACCGCCACGCGTCGCGCGGCCCCATGGACGGCACCGACCAGACCGCGCCGTAGACGCGGCCCAGCGCCCGGGCGAACGAGGTGCCGCTGAGCAGCACCATCACCAGGCCCAGCACGCCGAACGCGGCGAACGACGGATCGCTGGTCTCGGCTTCGGCGACACCCAGTCGTCCTACGTCGAAACCGAACTGATCGCTCAGGGTGTCCGCGGCGGTGTGCCAGCCGCTGAACACCGACGCCGCGATGACCACCGGCAGGACCGAGATGAAGATCTGCGCGGCCAGCGCCAAAGACCGGTCCACCCATTGGATTTCGATGAGCCCGGACACCACCCGCCACGCGGTTCGCCCGGCCGGCGTGCGGCGCAACCGGTCCACCACGGCGCGTGCGGTCATACCGCCGATGGTGTCGTCCCACGGGGTTCGCCCACCTCACCCGAATCGGATGAAGCACATCGCGACCCGGATCACCATCATCGGGCAGCACCCGGGCGAATCGGAGACATCGGCATTCGCCCGGGCCCAGCATCCGCCCGCGCGAGCGGGGCCGGGCGTCGCCGATTTCACCCGAATCGTGCGAGCAGTCCCGCTCGCGGCGCTCCTACGGTGAGCCCATGGGCAGTGTCCTGGGCGATCTTCTTCCCCTCGCGGTGGGTGTCGCGATCTCACCGATCCCGATCGTCGCGGCGATCCTGATGATTCTCTCGCGCAACGCCTCCGGCACCGGCACCGGTTTCGCACTGGGCTGGGTGGCGGGCATCGCGGTGGTGACCACGGTGATCGTGGCGCTCTCGGGGGTGCTGGGCGGATCGCAGGACCGCGAGCCCTCCACCGCCGAATCTTGGATCAAGATCGCGTTGGGTGTGGCCCTGGTGGCTCTGGCCGCCGCTCAGTGGCGCAGGCGCACCGACCGGGAACCCCCGGGCTGGATGACCGCCATCGACGAATTCACCGTCGTCAAGGCCGCGGGGCTCGGCGTGCTGCTGTCCGCGGTCAACCCCAAGAACCTGCTGCTGTGCGTCTCGGCGGGGGTGACGATCGGCTCGGCGGACCTGAGCGCGGGGGAGCGGGTGCTCACGGTCGCGGTGTTCACGGTGCTCGCCGCGGCGAGTGTGCTCGCGGTCGTGCTCGGGTACCGGGTCGCCGCGGATCGACTGCGCCCGACCCTGGATTCCACTCGCCGCTGGTTGCAAGCGAACAACCACGCGGTGATGGCGATCGTGCTGCTGGTGATGGGCGCCGTGGTGATCGGCAAGGGAATCGGCGGACTGTGACGCCCCGGCGGAAGGGATGGGACTTGTGACCGGCTGGCCCGTATTCCAATCCCTGCAGGGTTACCAGACCCGTTGGCTGCGGCCCGATCTCATCGCGGGCCTGACGGTGTGGGCGGTCATGGTCCCCGAGGCGCTGGCCTACGCCTCGATCGCCGGGGTCCCGCCGGTGATCGGCCTGTACGCGGCCCTGCCGGCCCTGGTGCTGTACGCACTCGCGGGCAGCTCCCGGCATCTGATCGTCGGGCCGATGTCGGCGACCGCGGCCCTGTCCGCGGCGATCATCACCCCGCTCGCTGCCGGGGAAACCGACCGCTACATCGCCCTGACCACCGCGCTGGCCATCGCGACCGGGCTGGTCGGATTGCTGGCCGGGCTCATTCGCCTGGGCTTCGTGGCATCGTTCATCTCCGAACCGGTCCTCAAGGGATTCATCGTCGGCCTGGCGCTCACCATCATCATCGGGCAGGTCCCGAAACTGCTGGGCATCCACAAGCACGAAGGCAATTTCTTCCGGCAGGCGTGGGGAGTGCTGACCCACCTGGGCGAAACCAATTGGCGCGCAGCCCTCGTCGGACTGCTCTCCTTAACGGTGGTGCTGGGCCTGCGACGCTGGCTGCCGCTGGTGCCGGGCTCACTGCTGGCGGTGCTGCTGGGCATCCTCGCGGTCCGGGTGCTGCACCTGGACGAGCACGGCGTGGCCATCGTGGGGCACATCGACTCGGGTCTGCCCAGTGTGGGTTTGCCCGGCGGCCTCGAGCTGCACGACTACCTCGATCTGCTCGGCCCCGCGGTCGGCGTGGTGCTGATCGGTTTCGCCGAAGGTCTCGGCGCGGCGAAAACGTATGCGGCCAAGGCGGGTTACACCGTGGACGCGAACAGGGAGCTCTTCGGGCTCGGCGCGGCCAATCTCGGCGCCGGACTCGCCTCGGGCATGGTGGTCAACGGCAGCCTGTCCAAGACCGCCGTCAACGGCTCCGCGGGCGCCAAGACCCAGCTCAGCGGCCTGACCGTCGCCGTGCTCACCGTGGTCACCCTGCTCTTTCTCACCGGTTTGTTCGAGAAGCTGCCCGAGGCGACCCTGGCCGGTGTCGTGATCGCGGCCGTGATCGAACTGGTCGACATCGCGGCGCTGCGCGGGCTGTACCGGGTGTGGACCGAACGCCTGGGCAGCATCTACGGCCGCGCGGCGCGCGCGGACTTCCTCGGCGCCATCGGCGCCATGGCGGGCGTGCTGCTGTTCGACACGCTGCCCGGCCTGCTGATCGGGATCGGCATCTCCATGCTGCTGCTGGTCTATCGCGCCTCCCAGCCCCACGTGGCGCAGCTGGCCCAGCAGGGCACGCTGTGGCTCGATGTCGAACGCCACCCGGACCTGCCGCTGCGCGCTGACGTGCTGGTCGTGCGGGTGGAATCGGGCCTGTTCTTCGCCAACGCCGACTACGTGCGCGAGCGCATCGAGCACCTGTGCACCGACCGCACCCGCCTGGTGGTGCTGGACGCGGAAACCTCGCCGTCGGTCGACGTCACCGCCGCCGCGATGCTGAACGCGCTGCGGGACAGTCTCGCTCACCGCCGCATCGACTTCCGTATCGCGCGTTCGATCGGGCAGTTCAGCGACGAGCTGACCTCGGCCCGCACCAGCACGGACGGCGTCCCCGTCTATCCGACGATCAGCGCCGCGACCGCCGATCTGCCCGCCCCGATCACCGAATCCGAACCGCGAAAGGCAGATCCGCGTGGGTGAGCTGCTGCTGCAACTGCTGCCCGAACTGATCGGGCTGCTGATCACCCCGGGCGCGGTGATCGGCTGCATCCTGCTCCTGCACTCGCGCAGGCCGATTCCCAACGCCGCCGCGTTCGGCGCGGCCTTCGTCCTGGTCTACGCCATGATCGCGATCTCGGCGCTGCTGGGCGGCGCGTCCGATCCCGGCGCGACGCCCGAGGAGGTGTCGCACGGCGCCGGGCTGGTGGTCGGTCTGCTGTTCCTGGCGGTCGGCTGCTGGACCGCCACGCGCAAGCCACCGCCGGTCGGGTCCCGACCCCGCCTGCTCGCGGAACTCGAATCCGCCGGGCCGCGCAAGGCTTTCGTCATCGGCATCGCGCTCGCGGTGATCAATCCGAACCTGTTCATCATGATGGCGGCCATGAGCTCGATCTCGAGCTCGGGATCCGGCGCCGGGGCGGCGCTCGTCGCGACCCTGGCCCTGCTGGTGGCCGCCTCGCTGGACTTCCTCATCCCGATGGGTGTGTTCGTCATCCTCGGTGAACGCGCCCGCACCGCCCTCGATCGCGCCGAAACGTGGATGCTGGCCCACAGTCGGGCGTTGTCACTGGGGGTGCTGTTCGGGTTCGGTGCGTTGTTCACCGTGCGCGGGGTGATCGATCTGCTCTGACCGCACGGTGATCGGGACCTGTGCCTCGAGTTCCGGCGGTGAACTGCCGATCAGCGCGCTCACCCAGCGGGTGGTGGGGTCGATGTCGAGCAGCAGCGCGCGCACGAGCAGGGTCAGCGGAATGGCCAGCAGCGCCCCGAGCGCCCCCAGCACCCACGTCCAGAAGATCAGCGACAGGAAGGTGACCGTGACGCTCAACCCGACCGCGTCCCCGACGAACTTGGGCTGAATCACCGACTGGATCACGAAATTGATCACGCAGTACACCACGATCACCCACAGCATCAGCCGCGGGCCGCCCTCGAGCAGCGCCATCAGCGCGGGCGGAATCACCCCGACCACGAATCCGATGTTCGGGATGAAGTTCGTGATGAACGACAGCACCGCCCACAGCAGCGGCAGCGGCACACCCATCCACCACAGCGCCGCGCCGTCCAGTACCGCGACGATGAGCCCGAAAACCGTTGACACCAGCAGATACTGGCGAGTGCCCGAGGCGAACGTGCGCAGGGCGTACGCGATATCGGGGCGCACCCGCTCGACGGCGGTGACCCGGCTGCGGAACGACATGCCGTCGAACGACATGAACAACAGCAGCGCCAGCACGAACACCAGGTTCGAGAGCACCCCGGCCATCGAGCGCAGCGCCGATTCGAGCAGGGCGATCAACTGCCCGAAGTCGAGTCCGCTGAGCAGGTCCTGAATCTGGTCCTTGCCCACGCCCCACCCGGACAGCAGTGAGCGGACGCCGTCGAGCAGGTCGTCGAAACGCCCCGAGTAGTCCGGTAATTGGGTCGCCAGCTGGGCCGCGGACACGACCAGCACCGCCAGCAATCCGAGCACGATCGCGTACGAGGCCAGCAGGGCCAGCACCATACCGAGCCACGCGGGCAGCCCGCGCCTGCGCGCCCAGTTCTGGATCGGCTGCACGGTGATGGCCAGCATCAGCGCCAGGAACACCGGCCCGACGATCGAGGCGAACACCTTGATGCCGGCCACCGCGATCACCGCGCTGGCCGCCGCCAGCAGCACGATCAGGCCCCGGGGAATCGACCAGGGCGCTCGGACGCCGGGAAGCTGTGCGTCGTCGGGGTTCGACACCGTCGTCCACCTCCCGCTCGTCGACCGCGCGATGCTGTGCCCGATTACCGACGCCGCGAACACCGTGCGAGTCGAGGTCGTGCAGACAAGAAGCCAGACATTAGCCAATCACGCAAAAATGCCCTTCACCTGTTCCGGGTGAAGCTTCGGACACACTCTGCCTTAATGTCCGAAATGGGCAGGTCATTCCGATAGCGTCGCCCGGGTGGAACACGTGTCGCCCAGACCATGCCCGCGGGAGAATTAATGACGAAACCTGGTACTACGGGCTCGTCGGCGCATCGTGGAACAGCCACCGGCGGTCGCGACGGCATTCCGTCCTTCGCCTTCACCCCGCTCGCGCGGACCGCGCATCTGAAGGCCCTGAATCGGGACGCGCTCGACTCCGACGCGAACGTGCTGCTTATTTGCTCTCCGGTCGGGACGGGGAAGACCGTGCTGCTGTCGCAGTGGACGGCCCGCCAATCCGCCCGGAAATTCCCCGGTGGCGTCGCGTGGCTGACCCTGTCCGGCGCACCGCACGTCACCCCGAATCTGTGGCAGCGCCTGCGCACGATGTGGGACCTGCCCGGCCCCGCGCGCGGCCCGCTGACCACGCCGATGAGCGAAGCCGCGGACCTGGCCGACGCGCTGGCCGCCCGCGCGCAACCGGCGCTGCTGATCATCGACGACGCCCACCTGGCCACCGACCCGGTGACACTGGCCGGCCTGGAACACTTCCTGCTGCACGCGCCGGCCTGCGTGCGCACGATCGTGGCCGCCCGATTCGAGCCCCCGATCCGCTGGCACCTGCTCGACCTGAGCTCCCAACTACGCCGCTGGACCGGCGCGGACCTGGCCTTCTCGGCCGCGGAGACCGAGCAGATCTGCCGCCAGCACGGCTGCGAACTCGACGACTCGGGCATCGGCCTGCTCACCGACCTGACCCGCGGCTGGGCCGCGCTGGTCCGGATCGCCGCGATCTTCCTCGCCGCGCGCGAGGAAGAGCCCGCCACCGCCCTGGCCGCGCTCGCGGTCCCGCCGACCTCGATCTCGGACCTGCTCGCGGGCGAGCTCATCAGCACCCTCTCACCCGGCCTGCGGCTGTTCCTCACCTACACCAGCGTCCCGGCCGAATTCACCGGGCAACTCGCCGATGACCTGGTCGGCGGGGGAGCGGCACAGTGGATGCACGAGCTCACCCGCCAGAACTATCCGATCACCAGCGTCACGCGCGGCGGCACGACCTGGTTCGCGTATCACCCGCTGCTGCGCGCCTACTTCCAAGCCGAACTCAACCGGTTGGGACCCGGGGTCGCGGAGGAACTGCATCTGCGCACCGCCCTGTACCTGCGCGCGGCCGGTGAACCCGCGCTCGCGCTGGCGCATCTGCTGAAGGTGCCGCACCGCGCACCGCTGCTGGACTTTCTGCGCGAGCAGGCGCTGGCCATGATTCTCGACGGGCAGGGGGAGTCGCTGTTCGACGGACTGGCCGGGCTGGACGCGCGATTGCTCGCCGACCCGTTCGTGCGGTTGCTGCACGTGGTCGACGCACTGGCCCGCACCGATATCGCCGCCGCCCGCGCCTACCGTGAAGCGCTGGAACATCGTGGAGCACAAGCCGATTCACTGGTCGATCAGGACACCATCACCGCGCTGCGCGACGCGGTCGACATCGAACTGGCCCTGGCGACCGGCACCCTCGCCGACCTCGGCGGCGGTGAAATCCGCGCCGCGACAGGACAACCCGACGTGGACTGCTACCTCGCCGTCGAATCGGCGACCGCGCGGTTCGCGCACGGCGATCTCCCCGAAGCAGAACAGCGCCTGCGCGCCGCGATAGCGGTCGCGGACGTGCGCGCCCACCCGCGCCTGCGCCTGCGGGCATCGACCCGCCTGGCCATGGCCGCGGGACTGGCCGGATCGCTGACCCTCATGCGCCAACGGGCCGACAGCGCAGTGCACTTCGCGCGCGAACACGACCTGGGTCATACCGCCGAGGCGGCGAACGCGGCGGCGCTGGCCGCGTTGGGCGGCTACCTGCAGGGCGCGATCCGCGAATCCGATGGTCCCACTCCGGCTCTCGCCGAGCAGCAGCTGCTCGACGGCTCCACCGGACCCGCCGGCGGCTGGCCGACCTATCTGGTCGCGACCCTCGCCGCCTCGGACAACACCGATGACCACAGCCGCGACGCCGAACTGCTGCGGCACGGGTTCTCGCGGCTGCTCGACACCCACCCGACCATGATGAGCGGGGGCCTGATCCCCTTCATCGTGTGGCGGCTGCTGGCGGTGCGCGAAACCTACGAGGCGCAATTGCTGGTCGATCAAGCCCGTGCCGTCCTGGGCGAATCACCCGACATCGCGGTCTCCCAGGCGGCGCTGGAATCGGCGGCACACAGATCCAGGGTGGTCCTGGACCTGGTCCAGCCGCTGCTGGCCGATCCGGCCACGCATACCGTCCTCGCGGTCACCGCCTGGCTGCTGCACGCCCGCGCGCACGACGAACTCGGCGGCAAGGTCCAGGCCCGGCAGAGTCTGGCGAACGCGCTGCGCACCGGCGCACCCGAACAGATCGTGCGACCGTTCCTGGACGTCCCCGGCGCGCTGACGCTGCTGGACGCCTTCGCCGAGAGCTTCGGCCAGCACAACGCCTTCGCCTCGACGATCCGCCGGCATCCCCTGGTGAACAGGCTCTCCCGGCACCCCACCCTCACCGACACCGAACTCAAGGTGCTGCGCCAGCTGCCCTCCGCGCGCACGACCCAGCAGATCGCCGAGGATCTCGGTGTCTCGATCAACACCGTCAAAACCCATCTGCGCGGGATCTACGCCAAACTCGGCACCAATTCCCGCATGCAGGTCATGGTCGTGGCCCGTCGCAGCGGACTGCTCTGACCCAGCCGCCGAATTCACCCGCGCCGGATGAAGGCGCACCCGCACCCGGCGCGCACACTGCAGAACGCTGAACTGCGCAAACCCAGGAATCGGGCCGGAAAGGCAGGTCATCGGTGATGTCGACGAGATACCAGTTCGTTGTCGACGGTGAGCTGTCCGATCGTGCCCTGGCCGCGTTCCCCGATCTGTCCTCGACCCCGCCTCAGCACGGCACGACGGTGTTGTTCGGCGCTGTTCCGGACCCCACCGCGATGCGCGGGGTCCTGGCCCGCCTGGACAACCTCGGCCTCACGCTGCTCGAAATGCGGCAACTACCCGACTAGTGATGTTCCGACCAAGGAGTGCACGACATGTTCGCAGGAAGAACACGCGCGGCTGCGGTCGCCGCGCTGACGGTCCCGCTCATCACCCTCGCGGCCCCCGCGGCGTTCGCCGACCAGCCCACCACCGAACAGGCCACGGTCTCGGACGCGGTCCAGCCCCTGCGCCACAACGCGGACGCTCCCTACATCTGGATCAACATCTGCGTCCACATTCCCACCCCCGGCTCGGCAACGCTCGATTGGTGCTGGCCGTAACCGTCACCGCCACAACTGATCCGGCGAAGCAACGGCCCGGCCCTCGAATGAGCTCGGACCGCATCCGAGCTGGGAATGGGGTAACACATGAGAAATTCCACCTGCGTCGCCGCCGTCGCCGCACTCGCGCTGGGATCGCTCCTGTCCACCGCCGTCGGCCACGCCGACCCCACCGACCCGTCGCCGCATTGCGCGGTCCCGGACCGGGTGGCGGGCAAGTTCCTGGTTCTGCGCGGCACCACTCGTTCGGTCCCCGCGGCCCCCTCGGGCGATTCGACGGTCGTGGTCCGCTTCCACACCGCCGACACCCTGCGCTACCTGGTGGTCGGCACCGGTGGCTGGCACGAGGGCGCCTATCGGTATTCGGTCCCGGAACCCGGCAGGGCGGTCATCGACAGCACACAGACCGATACCCGGGAGCCGGTGACCTACGCGTTGACGCTGCGATGCCATGACGACGTGTCCGGTGACTTCACCTATGCGGCAGGCGGATCGACCAAGCAGGCGCCGGACAACGTCGCCGTCTACCGTTTCCAGGACGAGGCCCCCTGAATCGCTGTCCGGAAGTGTGAACGGCCCGCGAGCGACTCGAGCCGGGCCGATTCCTGAGTACGCGAAACCGGATCCGGTGTGGCTGAGGACCGGCGGTGCGCCCGTATCGGCGACGAGCTCGAGTAGGCAAATACCCTTGACAACATACGGTTTCATTGCGGCGAACGATTTCCATCGTTCAGCAGATGGTCGTAGAAGACCTCTGTCGTCCCAGCCGGAGACAAGACAGCCGAGAGTGGTGTGGAGATAGGAATCGGCGACGGCGACAGCTAAATGAGCACAGGTCTTGCGCTCGTCTACCAATCAACATGTGCGGCAATGTAGTTCCCATCTCTGGGAATATCGAACTCCGGCCTTCTCTGTAGATCGGTGAGAATTCCCGTATGAGGACCTGGTCTTTGATGTCCGGACATCTCCCCTCCATGTGCGGGGTCGACGGATGAGCAATGTATGCGAAAAGCTCATGGGCAGTAGATGTACGTTTTGGCCGTACTCCGATCACTCGGTTCGTGTCCGCGAGATATGCGCGGCGCCAGGAGGTGTCGATTCCCCCGGCCGTCCTCGGCGGTGCGCCACCTCTGTGCGCTGCTAGCCATGCCGCGTCCCAAGAGAACCTCCTTGGACCTCGCGGGAGTAGCTGCCGAGGTGTGGGCTGCTGATCAAGACATCGGTTTCGGTCCGCGACTGCTGGCCCAAGCGTCCTTGCCCTACCGGGATCCGGGCCCGGACAAGAAAGTCTGGGGCCGACGCAACGGCGACTTACTGTTGACGATCACCCCCGGCATGACCATCGATGAGGAAGGCTCACAGATATCGATCGGATTCCCCTACGGAACGATGCCGCGGCTGATAATGACGCTGCTCGCGACCGAGGCGGTCCGTACACAGTCTCCGGAGATCGAGTTCGGATCGCTGTCCCAATTCATGGAGGCGATGGGTCTAGATTCGACCGGCGGGAAGAACGGCTCACTGACTCGAATGCGTAATCAGGGTCATCGGCTGTTCAAGGCAAGCATCAACGTGGAATACCAGGGAGCTCCCAATCGTCGAGTGGGCGCGAATCTGTCTGTCGCGTCGGCGTACAACCTATGGTGTGGCTCCGAGCCACAGGGCGAGCAGGAGTCGCTTTTCACCTCGATGGTGCGGCTGTCCCCTGAGTTCTTCAAGGAGGTTACCGAGCATCCGGTGCCCATCGATCTCAACGCCATCAAGGCGCTCGGCGGTTCGGCCCTCCGGCTCGACGCGTACGCCTGGTTGACGTACCGCATGTTCACGGTGTCTCGGCCGACACGCATCCCATGGAACGCTCTGATGATTCAGTTCGGATCAAATGCTGACCCGACCGCCAGGCGTCGGCGCCACCAATTTCGGAGGAATTTCACAGATGCCCTCAAGGAAGTTGTCGCCGTGTACCCACAGGCGAAGGTCGAGGTGACCGACTTCGGGGTCGAGCTCCGCCCGAGTCTGACCCATGTTCCGCTGTCGCCGGGGTTGCGGGCGCTGGCGCGGACCTAGATACACTCCAGCGTGTGAGTGCGTTCTCGTACAATGGCGGTCGCTCGATCTTGATTCTGACAAACCCGGCATGTGGCGCACCAGGTCGTCAGGGATCGACGTCGCTGATCGAGCGTGCCTCGAAGATGCGCATCGCGTTCGCGGTCAGTGGGCCGACAGGCAGTTGCCTTCCATCCAGGAGTGTGACGGCTTGGACGTCACGCACCGTGGAAGTGAGAAAAACCTCGTCGGCAACGGCCAGCGCGCTGAAGGGGAGGTCGAGTTCGACAGCGCCGACCCACTCCAGGACCAACGCTCGGGTTATGCCGGCCAGACAGCCGGAACTCAGGGGCGGTGTGAACAATTGACCGTTCATGGCAAGAAATACGTTCGCGCCGGTGCCCTCACACAGGCGACCCATCGTATTCGCCATCAGCGCCTCTGTGGCACCAAAGGATGTTGCGGTAGCCAGCGCCACTACGTTCTCGCCATAGGACGTAGACTTCAGACCTGCGGTGGCGCTGCGTTCATTGCGTGTCCATTCGACCGTGACAGCGGTAGTAGTCCTCGACCGCACCGGATTCGGATCGACAGCGATGACGACGGTCGGACCCTGTGTGCCGCGCTCGGATCCCAGGGGTGCGGGGCCGCCGGTCACTGTGATTCGGAGCCTGCCATTGTCGATAGGGTCGTTCGCTGACAGCACCGCTCTGCAACCGTCCCGGAGATTCCCCGGCTCCACCGCGGGCAATCCCATGCCCTTCGCCGAGCGGGCCAGACGATCCAGATGCCGGGTGAGCGCAAATGGAACCCCGTCGAGTGTCTTGATCGTCTCGAAGACTCCATCTCCCGCGGTCAGACCATGATCGAGCGCCGAAACCACCGAGTTCGAGCCGGTTGTCAGCGCACCGTTCACCCATACCGCCATCCGACTTCGGTCACCACCGCCGTATTTGTCCACGCGCCTACCTGACATGTCGAGACGATTTGCGGCGCAAAGAGTACCGGCAAACACCTGCCGAATCTCGGCCCCTCCCCACCACGAGGAACTGGCTCGAAGGTGCCACCTGCGAATACCTATGGGGTGCTGTAAATGTCGGCGTCTCGGACGCGGTCTGCGGTCTGCGCAGTCACCTTCCCTGACGTGAGAGCAGGGCCGTTCGCGCCAGTGAGAAGTGCGAAACAATCAGAGCAGCAGCCGTAAAGCGTTGTCACGCAACTCCTCCGACGCCACCTTCGGCTGGAGGACTGCCGTCGGAGGGTGGACATTGGCCTTGGATGATCACGATGCGCTCGATCCTCACAGTGCAGTCTCCGGCTACTGGCGACGAATGCTCTCAGCCCTGCCGGATCAGCTGAACCTCCCTTTCGATCGTCCTCGTCCGGTCGACCCGAGCCATCGAATCGATTGGGTGGCAATCAGCGTCCCCGCTGACACGCACCGTCTGATGAGTTCATGGGCATTGGCTGGAGAGGTAAGCCTGTTCACGTTCGTCCGGACAGCGCTGGCAGCGCTGCTCGCGCGCTTGTCCGACAGTGTCGACATACCGATGGGGGCACGAGCATGCGGCTCAGGGCAGCAAGCAATGAGCTTGTACCGCACGGATGTCGCTGCAGCGGAGCCGTTCTCCGCGCTACTCGTGCGCGAAGGCCGTCACGAAATGGATGTGCTCACACATGCCGGAGCTTCGTTCGAATGGCTTGTCGATCTTCACGGGGCCAGCGGGCCTCACGACCGGCATCCGCTTTTTCAAATCGGTCTGACATTCGGGCCCGCTGTCGCCGCGAGCACCTCGGATCAGATGTATCCGCCGTTGGATCTGCACTTCATCTTCGAGCAAGGACCGGACAGCGGGTCGAGGACCCCGATTCCGCTGCACGGTCGCCTCGAGTACTCCGTCGATTTGTTCGATACCGTGACCGCCGACACGATTGCCCGGCGCGTGGTGCATCTGCTCGCCGTCATCGTAGCCGACCCCGAGACGCCGGTGGGAGAGTTGGACGTTCTACTTCCTGCCGAACACGACGAACTGATCGTTCGTCGAAACGCGACGGCTCGAGACTTCGAGGTCGATCCGACACTGGCCGAACTGCTGGACGCGGCGTGCGCCCTGGACCCCGGCGCGATAGCACTGATCGCCGACGCGGCGGGAGCAGGCCGCATCGAAATGTCCTATCGCGCACTCGGAGCGGCGGTGAACCGGCTCGCACGGTTCCTGATCGCACAAGGGATAGGGCCTGAAACGCTGTGCGCCGTCGCATTCGTTCGGTCGATCGACCTCGTCGTCGCACAGTACGCAATTGTCGTGGCGGGGGGAACCTACGTCCCCATCGATCCGGACGCGCCGCGCTCACACACGGAAGAGGTTCTATCCTGTGCGCAGCCCCGCTGCGTGCTGACCAACACAGAAACCGGATTCTACACCGATCGAGCTCCGACCATCCGCATCGATGATCTCTCGCTGAGTCATCTCGCCATCGGCAGTGTGGACGACACCGAGCGAATCACCACCCTGCGCCCATCCAACAGCGTGTACGCCGTATTCACCTCGGGTTCGACCGGCCGCCCAAAAGGAGTCCTTGTCAGCCACGCGGCTGTAGTGAACCATCTGCGTTGGAAGACAGCGGAATTCGGAATCGACGCGGACGACACCATTATCAGTAAAGCAGCGGCGACCTTCGATCTGTCCGTGTGGGAGTTCTGGGCGGTCACCATCAGCGGCGGTTGCCTGGTGTTGTGCGCGCCGCGTGGGCAACGCGATCCTCAGTACCTCGACGCGCTCATCGCCGACTATCGCGTCAGTTTGCTGCATGTCGTTCCCTCGCTACTCGACGCACTGTTGTCGGCCGGCTTCACACATGCTCCAGCCCGCGTTTTCACCGTCGGCGAGGCCTTGACCAGCAGTCTTGCGCAACGATTCTTGGAGCAATGTCCTGACAGCGAGTTCTTCAACGTGTACGGGCCGACCGAAACGACGGTGATCGTCACGCTGCATCGCGTGCGGGGCTCGGAACGGTCGGTTGTATCGATAGGTGCGCCGACTTGGAACTGCTACGTCTACGTGCTGGACAGTCGGATGCACCCCGCGCCGGTTGGAGTAACCGGTGAGTTGTACATCGCGGGGACACAACTCGCACGTGGCTACCTGCGACGGCCTGACCTGACTTGCGAACGGTTCGTGGCAAATCCGTTCAGCCCGGGCGCTCGCATGTATCGCACGGGCGACCTGGCAGCGTGGAATGCGGACGGTGAGCTCGATTTTCGCGGGCGCGCGGACTTCCAGGTCAAAATACGCGGATTTCGTGTCGAACCCGCGGAGGTCGAGGCTGCCCTCACCGCGCTCCCCGCGGTCACCGGCGCAGTGGTGATTGCAACCTCGAACACGCACGCACCCAGGCTGATCGCCTACGTCACCCTCGACCCGCTTGCAGGAGCGACGGGCCGCAGCGTCCGGACATCGCTCTCGGGGATCGTGCCGGCCTATATGGTGCCGGCTCGTTTCGTCATCCTGGAAGCGCTGCCACTCAACGCCAACGGCAAGATCGACAGAAGCGCGTTGCCCGATGCCGAACGCGCCACCGACCCTTAGGAATCGATCGATCGGCGCGGGCAATCCGTTCAGCTGTCCCAGCGCGCGGGACCCAAAATGTCAGGCCAGATGTGTTCCACGGCGGCCCTGCATTCCACCCTCGATCCTTCGTAGCCGGTGGAAGACCAGCCGACAGGCACAGTGTGGCCGGTGGGCCACAGTGCACACTGACCCGCCCCGTTGACTACGACCGAGTACATCGCGTCCGGTGTCTGTGCGCCCGTGGTCGATACCCGGCGGGCCCCCTCCACCTTGCCGTGCGCGGTGAGCCGTGAGGTCGATCGAAGAACATACGTCTGGGGACGCAGGTGGTCCGGGACCACCGCGGCCATGTGAGCACGCAAGGTCGATTCATCGACAGAACTGTTGGAGCCCAGCGTGATATGAGCAACCAGGTAGGTCCCACGCGTCGCGGTCTGCTCCGCGCTCACGCGCACGGCAACCACACCCGGATGGTCGAGTAGCGCTCGCTCGACCTCGACCGGTTCGACGCGCTTTCCGCGGATCTTGACCTGATCATCGATCCGTCCGATGAACTCGATCGAACCGTTCTCTCGCATGCGCACTCGGTCCCCGCTGCGATACAGGCGCTGTCCCGGCTCGTTTGCGAACGGGTTCGGCACGAACCGTTCAGCGGTCTCCGCGGGCGCTCCGAGGTACCCGACAGCCAGCGCTGCACCGGCAATGCACAATTCACCAGGAACTCCGGGGGCGACCGCCCGCAAGTCCGGTCCGAGCACGTAGGTCTGGACATGCCGGAGAGGAAACCCGATCACCGCGCCCGCACCGTCGGCGTGGCAACCCTGATGCGTCGCGATGAACGTCGTGGCCTCGGTAGGCCCGTACGCGGCCACCAGACGCGTCCCAGGTAGAAGTCGGCCGGCATCGGCGAGTAGGTTGGGAAACACCGCCTCACCGCCGAAGACCAGCTGTTGCAGGCCGCGTAGCGCGTTCGGCTGCTCGTCAAGGATGACCCGTAGCATCGCCGTGGTCACAAAAACCGACGTGACCCTGTGGTCGTTGATGATGTGCGCCAGGTCGCCGATGGAAAGTGGCCCATCGGGGGCCACCACGAGTCGACCGCCCGTGAGCAACGAGCCCCAGATCTCGAACGTCGAGGCGTCGAAGGTGATCGGCGAATGCAACAGCTGACACTGGCCGGGTCCGGATACTCCGTAGTTCTGGCCGGTAACGAGATTCGCGACCCCCCGCTGGGAAACCGCAACTGCTTTCGGGACACCGGTGGTGCCCGAAGTGAACATGACATAGGCGATCCGGTGCGATTCTGAAACGGTTGTGGCCGAGTCCCATTCGGCACCGACGGTGTTCTCGACGACGATCGTCTCGATGTCCGTGCTCGCGAACACCTGAGAATGTGCACGATCTGTCAGGACGACCGTTGCCGCGCTCGCGAGCAGTCGATCACGGTTCCATCTGACAGGTGACCCGGGATCCAATGGGACGTAAGCAGCGCCGGCAGCCACGACACCGATGATCGATACAACCAGGTCGACTCCGCGGGGGAGGCATACACCGACGCGCGTGTCGTCCTCGAACAACCATGGCCGCAACGACTTCGCTACACCCGCTGCGCGCTCTGCCAGGGCCGCGTAGGTGAGCCGTGCACCACACGATTCCACCGCCACGCAGTCGGGAGTCTGCGCAACCCAGCGCTCGAACAGCCGGATCAAGAATGGGCCACCGTCTGGCTCGTCGGATCCCATGATGTCCTCGCAGATCGATGCCGGTTGCCGCCGACGATCCCGCATCCGGTCGGCTCGGTCAATCCAATGTTGCTGCCACACATGGGAGTAAGTCGCACTGGCACGCCAGAAGCGAACCTGTTGGACTGGCGCATCCGAATCTCGGCGAGGAGCACACCATGAGCCAGCAGCACCAGACGGGCAGCGGCGCCCCGGACGTGAACTCAGACTTGGCCGAGACGATCGCGCACACCTGGGCGAGACTCCTGGGAGTAGCGAAGGTCAGCGTCGACGACAACTTCTTCGCACTCGGAGGAGACTCACTCACCGCTGCCCACGCCGCGATCGAACTGAGCAGAACGTCGGGTCTGCGGTTCACCGCCGAACTCATCATGGGCAACCCGACGATCAACGAACTCATGGTCCACCAACCGGTAAAACCGCACGCGGACAACATCATTCGTCGCAGTGGAGCCAGATTTCCACTCACTCTGCGTCAGCGGGGACTACGCGCACTGCCGGGCAACGAACGAATCTTGACCCGAATCCTGGTGTTGAGCGGCACGGTAGACCACTCTGCCTTACGCGCCGCGACAGCAGCACTGATGCGCCGTCATTCGATCCTGCGTGCGGTGGTGGAGGAGTCGAATGGTCGGTCGCCCGCGCATAGGGTGCGACATCGCTTCCCCGCACCGCTGTCCATCGTGACGATGGACGGATCCAACGCCGACGCCGCGGTCGAGCACTGGCAAACCGCGGCCTTCGACCCTGAACGCACTCCGCTGCTCATCACCCTCACACAGCTCGATCAGACGGCACATGTCCTTGTGCTGCAATCAGATCGGCTGGTCGCCGACGAAGTTTCGATGGACATTCTCGTTCGCGAACTCGGCGATTGCTACACGAATGCCGTACACGGCGTCCCCGCCGACCTGAGCTGCCTCGATGCCGCTTATCCCGTGCTGTCTCAGTCGGAAAGCTCCTCGCACGAAGACATATTCGCAGCACAGTCCTATTGGGCATACACAACCAGAGGGTTGTCCGAAACGCCCGCGGACGCGGTGCCGTCCTGTGCCCCGGTTCGCATCGCGGAGCCCACACTCATTCGACTGCGCGCCGCCGCCGAAGCCTCCGACCTCGAGGTGCACGATGTCCTGCACGCCTGCCTCGCGATCGCGCTGAACACATTCGACGGCACCGATCACGTGGTGGCAGTGTCTTCGCGTCTGTTCAGAGACAAAGAACGCACCACCGACCGCGATGTCGGTCCCTTCACGCCGCTCCGCGCAGCGGTGTTCGAATCCGCGCGAACAGCATCGTTACAGGATGCCCTGATTTACGCGAAAACCCAGGCAACTGAGCTTGCGCACCATCTACGGGTCCCTTTGGAGTACCTCCGCGGCGAACGCACAGTGCCAACAGCGCTGCTAGCCAATCACCTCGAGTTGCACGAACACGCGCCAACGCGCCTGGATTTGCCCGGGCTGCACACTCATGTGTCCGATGCCGAAACCGTTCCGCGCGTCTACGGGCGGCTCCATTGTGCGCAACTCGACGCCTCCGAGCTGATTGAGGTTCTGGATGCTGTTCTCATCGGACTCGAGGAAGAGTGCTGATTCACCGTCGGCCGGGCCCGCCCCGAGGGCTCCCGAATTCCCGCAATCCCGCGAACCAGGCGCCACCGACGGCCAGTAACGCGAGCAAACCACCGGCCATGAAAGCCGGGCGGGCGTCGCCGCCGGCTGCGGTTGTCAGCGCCCCCAGCACCACCACCCCCAGCGGGTCCACCGAGCGAAAGAGCAACCGGGCAAACCCGGTCGTCCGGCCCAACATGTCAGGGCGGGTGAGCTCTTGGCGCAGAGCACGGTTGACCACACTCGCCAGTACGACTGCCCAAACGAACATCACGTTGGCGATCCACAGCATGTGGAACGAGTTCGCGAAGCTCATAGCGATGGTGGCTATCGCGGCGGCCACCACACCCCCCGCGACGGTCGTGATCGAGCCGAACCGTCGTGCGGACCCGATCGCGGTCACGACGCCCAGCATTCCCCCCAGGCCACCCCCCGATACCACAAGCCCTATCTGCGCAGGGCTCGAGTGCAGACTGTGACTTGCGTAGAACACGAGAAGTCGTTCGACAGCGAGCCCGAAGTTCACCACCATTTGCAGGGCAGTCAGCAGGACCAAGGGGCGAATCGACAACAGGTAGCGCGCAGCCTGCTTCAAATCGGCAATCGCGTGGGACCACGTGGACCGCGCCGTCGATCGTGCCACTCCTATGATCTCGCGCGCGCTCACCAAGGTCGCCAACGACACAAGGAATGTCAGTGTGTTGGCCAACAGCACGACATGAAGTCCACCAGCCGCAGTGAGTACCGCAGCGGTTCCAGGTCCCAGAACAAACGCTGATTGGGCCGCGAATTCCACCGCTGCGTTGGCGCGAACGAGATCCTTGTCCGGCACCATGTTCCGTACGACGACCGTCAATGCGGTCTCGAAACCCGCCTGCGCGGCACCGGCGGCGACTGTGAACGTCACAAGCCACGCGGCGGTCAACAACCCGGCGACCGCCAAACCGAACAGTGCACCGAAAACAAGAGTCCGCAAGACATCGGCGACGATCAGGACCCGCCACGGGTCGACACGATCGACGATCAGCCCTGCCGGAATCGCGACGATCAGCGAACCGATCGTTGCCGACGCCGTCGCCAATCCCGTGACGATCGCACTGTCTGTCAGCCCCAACGCGAGCAGCGGTACAGCAACCACAGCCAAACCGTCACCGAACAATGAGACAGCCTGCCCGCCGAGTACGAGCCGAACGCGCCCGGGCCAAGGGCCGAGAAGGCGCACGGTCCGTGCCTATCGAGCCGAAGCCAGCGTCGCGGCGTTCGCGATGCGCTTCAGGCCCGCCACAATCGTCGAGGAGTCCAGTCCGAAGTCGACCAGACACGCTATTTCATCGACCCCGATGTCGCGCAGTTGCTGTGTTCGCGCCGAGAAGCTCGCCTCGGTCCCGACCAGCGAACGTGATCCGTAGTACCGGTCGAATGCGAAGTCGATCAGGGTGTCGCGGTCATCAGTACTCAACTCGTCGAGATCGATGTCACCGATCAGATACCTTGCCGCAGAATCGATCACTTCCTTCTGGGACCACAGGTATGCCCGCAGCGGCTGCTCCACGACCGCACGCACGGCATCGTCGTCGCCCTCGCCGAGGTAGGCGTGCAGCATGACCGTCACCACGCCCGTTGTGGGATCGAGTCCGACTTCCGCCCGTGCAGCCCGGTAGGTCGCGATCCGGTCTCGCAACTTGTCCATGTCGAGGTGAATCAGCGCGGTCAGGACGTTGGTCCCGGACCGACCGGCCAGCGCGAACGTTTCGGGGTTCGCCGACGCGGTCATCCATATCGGCAGTTCCGGCTGGATCGGGCGTGGGTAGGTCGTCAACCGAACTCGTTCCCCGACACCGTTGACATCCGCGACGCTACGGCCGCGCCACAGGTCACGAACCTTCTCGATGTGTTCGAGTGTGATCGCTTGCTTGTCGCGGTAGCCGGTCTGGTTGAACACGAAGTCGATCGGTTGGAAGCCTGGAGCGAAGCCCAGACCCACGCGGCCATTGGATAGGTTGTCGACAACGGCCCACTCCTCGGCGATCCTCGCCGGGTGATGCAACGGTGCGACGATACTCCCCGACCGCAGGTGAATTCGGCGCGTGATGGTGGCCAATCCCGCGGCCAGGACCGCGGGATTGGGGTGTAGCTCGCCGAACCTGTGGAAATGGCGTTCTGGCATCCAGAGTGCGGTGTAGCCGAGTTCATCAGCGGTGCGGGCACATTCGCGGATCAGCGCGTACCTGTCCTCGGACGCCGACGCCGAGGCCAGGAAGAATAGGCTCATCTGCAGGTTGGCGCCGGTCGCACGTGTGGTCGAGTTCGGTGCGCCCTTCGTCGCAAAGACCGTCGAGCACTCCGAATCGGTAGCGCGGGAGCGGGCCGCCCCACACGACGTGATCTCGGAGTGGTCCGGACCGTTCGTGACGGCAAGCCTGCTCGACAGCAAATCGACCAACTGTGCGACGGAGGGGTTATCGACGAAATCACGCAGCGAGAGTGGGCAATCGATCTCATTGCGCAATCCCAATACCGCCTGAACTGCGCTGAGCGAATCACCTCCGACTTCGAAGAAGTTCGCCGAGTCTGCGACCGAGGCGCCGATCACCTCGGTGTACGTACGTCGTACCGCGTTCAGAAAAGGGCCGGACGTGGGGGAGAGCGCACTTTCGCTGCGGCTGAGCGGTTTCGGCGCGGCGGGGTTTCCGGCCGCGGGACCTGGCGCAGTCGTCGGTTCGGGTTGCGACGTCGGCCAGAAACGGTCCCGCTGAAACGGATAGGCAGGCAGCAGCTGGGGTCCAGAGTGCGGCCACAACGCAGCCCAGTCGATGTTCACGCCGGCTGCCCAGCCAGCTCCGACCGCGCGACAGAAGTCCGTCACTTCCGCTTCCCGTGCGCTGGTCATCGCGGACACCACGCACAGGTTTTCAGGTTTGTCGGGATGGCGTGTGGCCAGGCGCGCCAATCCGTGACCGGGCCCAACTTCCACCAGTAGGTCGATCGATGACTTCAGCATCGTGCTCAGGCCATCGTGAAAGCGAACAGTCCCGCGAGACTGTTGGCCCCAGTACTGTGGGCTGAGGGCTTGCTCATCGGTGATCCAGGTGCCGGTGAGGTTGGAGACAAACGGGATCTGTGGCGGGTGCAGGCGCGCCTTCGAATACGCTTCACCCAGCGCGCCGAGTTGCTCATCGAGCATCGAACTATGAAAGGCCCTGGATACCGCGAGTCGTCGAAACGCGGTCCCATTCGCCGCCAATTTTTGCTCGACAACCGCCATGACCTGAATCGGCCCGGACAAGACGCACGAACCGGAGCTGTTGACCGCCGCGAGGTCAGCTCCCGGCTCCAGAAACTCCGCAACATCCCGCTCGCGGATCGCGGCTGCCAGCATCACGCCCGCAGGCATCTCGTGCATCGCTCGCGCACGTGCTGCGACAACACCGCACGCATCCTCCAGACTCATCACGCCCGATAAGGTGGCCGCGGCGTACTCCCCGAGGCTGTGACCGAGCAGGCAGGCCGGTGTGATCCCCACCCGCGCGAAGAAACGTGCCAATGCGACTTCGACTGCGAATAACGCAGGTTGAGCGGTCAATGTCTGTTCCGAAGTCATTCCCTCGGGGTCGAGTAGTGCGGCAACCGGCTGACTGCACGCTTCCGACAGCATCGCGAGACACTCGTCGTGCTCTCGGCGAAATTCGTCGAACTCCGCGCGGAGCCCCCAAGCCACCGCGCGGTACCCCGCGCCCTGGCCCGGGAAGAGAAAGCCCACTCCGGCGGAGTTCTGGGCCGGGATCATCGTCCCCGGAGCAGGGGTATCCACCAGGGCTTGGATCAAATTGGCCCGTGAATCGGCAATTACAACTCGTCGATATGGCAAAGACCCATCGCTGGTCCGCGAGCTACCCGCCAGGTCTTGTGAATCAACCTCGGGATCCTCGATCAAGATCTGTCGCAGATCGCGTGTCCGCGCCGCCACCGCCGCAGGCGAGTGCGCGGACAACGTCACCATGTGCGTGCGGTGGGCTGTCCCGCTGCGCGGTCGAGCGTTCCAACCCGACACCACAACGTGCGCGTTGGTGCCGCCGATCCCGAGGGCGTTCACACCGCACACGCGTTGCCGAGGCGACTTCGTCCACTCGATCGAATCGGAATTGACCATGAACGGGGTCCGGTCCCACGCGACGTTCGGGTTGGGACGGGTGAAATTCACCGTCCCGGGCACGATCCCGGTCTCCACGCACAGGACCGCTTTGATCAACCCGGCTACTCCGGCCGCTGCGTCCAGGTGACCGATATTGGCCTTGATGGACCCCAACAGGCAACTCCTCCCGACCGCGGGTCCCTCACGATGCAGTCGAATCGCTTCGGCCAATGCCGACACCTCGATGGGATCGCCGATCAGTGTGCCGGTGCCGTGTGCCTCCACGAAACCGATATCGGCGCCGCTGACTCCGGCTTGCCGCAACGCCGCCGAGACCGTTCGCACCTGGCCCTCCCAGCCGGGTGCGGTGTATCCCACTTTGAGCCGACCATCATTCGCCACAGCAGAGCCCAGAATCAGCGCTCGGATCGGATTGCCGTCGCGCACAGCGTCTTCGGCTCGCCGTAGGACCACGGCGGCGACGCCGTTCCCGCCCACGGTGCCCGACGCGGCCGCGTCGAACGGCCGACAATAGCCATCAGCGGACAGGATCGCGCCTTCGACGTGCTCGACCGGGAAGCCCTGCGGCACAGTAATGCTGGCCGCCCCGACGACCGCGACGCCGCAATCGCCGGCCGCAAGGCTTCGCGCAGCCATGTGGACAGCCACCAGCGAGGAAGAACACCCGGTCTGCACGTTGATACCCGGCCCACGCAGGTCCAGTTTGTAGCATGTTCGGGTGGCCAGGAAATCCTTGTCGGTAGCGAGCATCATGCGGTGCTTCTCGGTCGAGTTGGCCGTCACGAACCGAGGCAGCAGTGGGCCGAGCAGATATGTGGTCGTCGAGGACGAGGCGAATACGCCCGTCTGAGCGCCGAACCGGTGCGGAGGGCATGCGCCGTTCTCCAGGGCATGCCAAGCGGTTTCGAGGAAGAGTCGATGTTGGGGGTCGAGCATCTCAGCTTCAGCGGGAGAGAATCCGAAAAACCCGGCATCGAAGAGCTCGATGTCGGACAGCACACCGAACGGACCAGTCAGAGCCGGCGGATCTCCTGGGTCGGGCCGGGCTATTGATTCTTTGCCGAGCAACAGGTTGCTCCACAACTGGCCGACGTCCGCGGCACCCGGAAACCTGCCGGCCATGCCCACCACCGCGATCGCCCCTCCGAGGTTCATGACTTCACCCCGTAGATGTGGTGGGTGATCTGAGAGATGGTCGGATGCCGGAAGAACGCCACAAGATCTGTCCGGACACCCAACATCGCGTCGAGGCGATCCTTGACCATCAGCAACTGAAACGAGTTACCGCCCGCATCGAAAAAGTTCTCTTCATATCCGATCGCGTTCCGAGACAGCACGCTGCGCCAGGTCGCGGCGACGGCAGCCCGTACCCGCTCGAGTTCTTCGGGTGTCATGGACGCCATGTCGCCAACTCCTGCAGAAAGGTTCGGATAAAACGCTGAGCGGTACAGTCGACGAACAGATCGGTGCTGTACTCGAGAATCCCGGTGGGACGGTCGCCATCGGCGAGCTCGATTGTCAGGTCCGTGCGTGCGGTGGCCGGCAGGACTGCGAAAGGCTCGAGAACCGCCCCGGACAGCTCGAGATCCTCGAGTGGCTGCGGTCCATAGGTGAACACCGCGGAAAGCAGAGGAACCGCGGGACTTCCGGATCGACTCAGCTCATGGACGATCCGGTCCAGCGGAACATCCTGGTTGGCGTACGACATCAGCAGTTGACGCCGTACTCTCGCGAACGCTTCATCCGGCGGGGGGTTGCCGACGAAATCTGCTTTGACGGGAATCGTATTGGCGAAGTACCCGATCGAGTCGCCCAAACTCGCGCGTGTTCGTCCCGTTACCGCTGTGCCGACGATGAACCGGCCTTGGCCGCTGACCCTGTGTAGCATCGTTTGAAACGCGGTCATCGCCACCATGTGGACGCTTCCACCCAGTCGTCGCGCGGCCGCTCGCACTGTGTCCCAAACCCGCTCGGGGACAGTGAAGGCGATCGAAGCGCCGGCCTGACTGGGCGTCCCGGGCCGGGGTCGGTCAGTCGGCAGTTCCAGCAACGGCCAATCTCTATGTGCGCTATGCCAATACGCGATCTGAGCGCCCCATTGCCCCGAGTTCAGGCAGTTGTGCTGCCACTCGGCGAAATCGCCGTACTGTATGGTCAGTGGTACCAGGGGTATCGGATCGCCCGTCAAGTACGCGTTGTAGAGCTGGGAGAGCTCGCGGGCAAACACGCCGAAGGACCACCCGTCGGACACCGCGTGATGCATGACGATGACCAGGACTTGATCGTCAGAACCAAAGCGACCCACATGTAATCGAATCAACGGTAGTACGGAAAGGTCGAACGGAACGCTGATGACCGAATCTACGAACGATCGTGCGTGGTTGCCGGACCAAGCATCGCCGAGGTGGCTGACCCCGACCTCGATTCGGGACTCGTCCTCGACATGCTGTTCCAGCACATCGGCATTCGAACGCAGACGTGTGCGCAACACTTCATGTCGAGCCGCAATATGGCCGATGGCTCGCCGAACGAGCTCCACGTCCAGCGAGCCTCGAACCCGGACGGCGTAGGGCACGTTGTAGGTCGACGAGCCGGGAAACATGTTCTGCATGAACCACATACGATGCTGACCGAAGGATGCTCGTGTCGGTTTCCGCGTGGCGGCCACGATAGGGTCCCGGTCGGCTTCGGCGCCGTGGTACAGGTGTGACAGTCCTGCGATCGTGGGCACGCGAATGAACTCCGACAGCTGGAGTTGGGTTCCTGTGCGGACCTCGATACGAGCGAGCAGTCGGACAGCCAGTAGCGAGTCGCCCCCGGCGCTGAAAAAGTCGGCCTCGACGCTCACAGGTGCATGCCCGAGCACACTCGCCCAAATGTGTTCGAACACCTCCCGGAGTTCGCTGGTAGCGGTGCTCGCCGGAGGCTCGACGACTTCGCCACTCGCCTCCTTCGGAGGCGTGATGGTGCGAATCGCACGGTTCGCAGCGAACACAGGTGCGTCGGGATCCGCAATCGCTCGCGCCAGTACGCTATTGAACGCATCCACCCACTTCGAGGCGCGATGTCTCTCCACCAGTGTGCTGGGATAGAGGAGGTAGCTCAGTATTGTGTTCCCGGTGTCGTACATGACCAGGTCGATATCGGTGTGAGCCCCTCCCGAGGGTGCAAGCACCATGTGGTCGATCTCTACGCCGGGCAAGCGAAGCTGTGCCAGCGGATGAGCGCAGAAGGTGAGAATCGCCTGGAACAACGGGGTACGAGCCGAGTTTCGCGGTGGATTGACCGCGCGCACGATCTCGTCGAACGGGAGATCCTGATTCTCGTAGGCGCGCAGTGCGGTTCGTCTCACGCGCTCGAACAGGATGGTGAAACTCGGCGTGGTCGAGCAGTCCGCTCGCAGAGCGATGGTGTTGGCGAAGAATCCGATCAGTTCATCCACCGCGGCGGAGCGGCGACCCGTGACCGTTGCGCCCACGGTGAAGCGCTCCTGGCCGGTGAGGTCGCTCAGGAACACTTGGAAGGCGGTCATCAGCGCCATGTGAACGGTGCCGCCCAGTCGACGCGCCAAAGCCCTGAGCTGTTTCACAGTCTCCACGGACAAGGCGAAAGGAACAGCCCCACAGCTGGAGTTCCGTACCGCCGGGCGGTTCGAATCTATGGGTATCTGCAACTCCAGTGGCCACTGCGACAACTCCTGCCGCCAGAACGTGCGCTGATCGTCGAAACGCCCTGAGCCCAGTACATCCCGTTGCCATTCGGCGAAATCGCCATATTGAACGCTCAGCTCGCCGAGCTCGGGTGCCTGGCCCGCTGCCAGCGCTGCGTAGGTCTGTGACAGTTCACGGCTCAGGATTTGGAATGACCAACCGTCGATCACGGCGTGGTGTGCGTTGATCAGCAGCAGATACGACATCGCAGCCGTGCGTACGAGCGTGACACGAAGCAGCGGACCGCATCGCAGATCGAAGGGGGATATGGCGAAAGCATCGATGAATTGCGTCGTTCCGGCTGGAGTCCAGGTGCGAGCGTCGAGAACCTCGATGGAGACTCGCGTGCCGTCCACGTGCTGCCGAGGGACACCGTCATCGTCGACAATACGCGTACGCAGAGATTCGTGACGATCGACGACCACATCGAGGGCGCCTTGCAGGCACCTCATTTCGAGCGGGCCGTGCATCCTCGCAACGAACGGAGTGTTGAACAGCGGCCGAGCGGGCTCCAATTTCTGGCTGTACCACAACCGTGCTTGCCCGAACGAGGTGTCGTAGGAAGGAAACTCGGTGCCATCAGAAGGGTCGCCGATCATGTCATCGCCACCACGACTCGTCGGTCTCCGCGGAACGGAGTCCGGCCATGGGCAATGAGCACATTGTCCACGATCAGCAGATCGCCACGCCGCCAAGGTATCGTGACCGTGCACCTGCGATACGCATGCTCGATCGAATCGATATCCGAGGCCGAGATGCTGGTTCCGTCAGCATGGAAGACATTGCGTGGTAAGCCGTTCCGTGAATACGCACCGATGAGTGCTTCTAGCACATCCTCTTCGAGAGCCGATTCGTGCCATAGGTGTGCCTGGTTGAACCAGATGTCCTCACCTCTGCGGGAATCCACCAGGGATGACCGGCGATAGGCGTGGGTACGCAAGGCGTCGTCGGTCCGGACAAGCTGTTGATCATGGGTTCGGCAGTACTCGGCCACCTCTGTCAGAGAGTCGGTCCCGAACGTATCCTGCCAACTCAGGCCGATTCCCTCCCGGAAACTACGGATGTAGAGCACCCCATCCTGGAATCGCTTTCTGATCGCAGGATCGATCAGTTGGTAGACCGTACGACTGTCGGCTATCGGGGTGTGGCCGCCCAACGCAGCCGGTTCGATGCACAGAAAGAACAGCAACTGCGGCCAACGATCGGTGTACGAGTTCTCGTTGTGCATCCGTATCCGCTGGTCGGCCGGGTATTCGGTGGATGTGTACACCTCGCCGTGCACGCGGGAGCGCGGAGTCGAGGCTTCGGTGTAGGGCAACATCGGTCCCCCGATCGTGTGTACGATCTCGGCGAACAAATCCAGATCAGTAGGAAGACCACGCAGGAGCACCGCGCCCGTGGTGTCGAGGACGTCGCGTAGCAGGCGTCGATGCTCGCGTAGCCATGGCATCAATGTGGGTACGTGCGGCTCGGCCGGGACAACCGCCACCCCGGAGTAGGCACTCCCGGCCATCCGCCCCGTGACCGAAGAGAGATCGACACAGTCGATTGGCTGCCCGGCGCTCATAGTTCTCCTTCAACGCGTGAAACTCGGGCCCAGAACCTTGCGAACAGTGCGATTGCGCAGCACGTCGGTGAGACCGAAGGTGAATCCGTGTGCCCGGGCTCTGGTGACCAGCCGTGCGGCCGCCATACTCGTCCCGCCCTGCCCGAAGAAGTCGTCGTCCGGTCCTAGATTCACACCACCGAGCACGTCGCTTGCCAAGCGGCACAACATGTCTTCGTCAGCGGTGAGTACGGCACCGGTAGCGGACGCACCGGCCGGCACGAACTCGCGGGACAATGCCGCCACATCGGTCTTGCCCGTGTGGGTCAGTGGAATCCGGGCGAGTATCACGACATGTGCCGGCACCAGGTGCGACGGCAGGCGCTCGGCGAGAAATGCTCGCAGTTCCATCGGGCTGCACCTCGCGCTCGGCTGAACGGTCACAAACGCCACGAGTTGTACTGCGCCGTAGTCTGGTTCGTGCGAGATCACCGCCGCCCTCGCTACCCCTTCCGCGCACATCAGCGTTGCCGCGACCTCCTCCGGCTCGATCCTGAAACCGCCGATGGTGATCTGCCGGTCCGCACGGGCGACGTACTCGAGTACTCCGTGTCGTCGTCGCACCAGATCGCCGGTGCGGTACATGCGGCTCCCCGAGGTGTCGAACGGGTTCGCCACGAATCGGCTCGCGGTCGCGGCGAACCGCCCCAAATACCCTCTGGCTATTTGAGGTCCGGCGATGTATAGCTCGCCGAAGTCCGCAGGCTCGAGTCTGTCGTCCAGGACGTAGGTTTCGGTGCCGAGCAGACCTCCACCGATGGGCACCGAACCCGATTCGAGAACCTGACCGGAGTCGACCACGTGGAGGCAGCATCCGACCGTGGTCTCGGTGGGACCGTACTCGTTGACGATCGTGACATCAGGGTTGGAAGCGCGCCATGGCGCGAGCACCGACGCGGTAGCTGCCTCGCCCGCCACCATCAGTGTTCGTGACGGCCACCACCCGGGAAGGTAGTGCCGTACCAATTCCAGATGTCCCGGCGTCAGCTTGACGAAGGTGTACTTCTCGTCGGCGGGGTTCGTGTCATCGAGATCGGCGTCCGTGCGGACCACAAGGGTTCCGCCCGATGTGAGTGCTCCCAGTAGGCACGTCAGCGAAAAGTCGAACGCCGGCGACGAATGCACAAGGACCCGGCCGTCGAGGCCTGGACATTCCCGGGTCGCAGCAAGCAAATACGACGCCAGAGCGCCGTGCTCCACCAGGACGCCTTTCGGTGAACCGGTCGAACCCGAGGTGAAAATCAGGTATGCGAGGTCATGGTGCGACAGTGTCACAGGTGACAATGTCGAACCGGCACTCTGTCCCAGGCAGGCACCGCCCACATCGATAACCGGGACTGCCGCGGACACAGGGCAGGATCCATCTCGCGTCAGGCAGAGTACCGGCCGTGCCGCAGTCAGTAACGACTCGATTCGCTCCTTGGGATCGCGAGGATCGACGGGGAGGTAGCAACCCCCGGCCTTCATCACCGCGAGCAAGGCGACGACCAACTCGAGAGAATTCTCGATCAGCACGGCGGCCAGGTCACCCCGACCTATGCCTCGTCGGCGCAGTTCTGCGGCCAGACAGGTCGACCAGCGATCGAGTTCGTCGTATCGGCAGGAGCTCATACCGTCGACAACAGCGGTCCGGGACGGTGCCCGGGCCGCCTGAGCCTGAAAGATAGTCAGGAAACTCGCCGCCGGTGTCATCGCTCGACTCCACCCAGCAGAATGTCTCGGACCAAGCCGGCGATTTCGCGCGAACGAAGCAGATCGTCACGTCTGACCCCTGTCCGGATCACAGTGCCCGTGATGTCTGCCAGCGGGTCACGATCCGCGGAGAGGATCGTGATCGCCGGGGACCACTCCGCTCGTGTCGCCAGGCTCTGCGCAGCGCGCAAGTACCTTGTGTACGAATCGAAGACAGACACCAGCTCGGCTCCGGCGGATAGATCTATGCCGGCTCGCTCGAACGCGACCCTGCTCGCCCACTCATAGGCAGCTACTACCGAGTCGACCATGCCACCGAAGTCGCCGCCCCATCGGTCCAGTTCCGAGGTCACACGCGCCGTGAGGGCCCCATGTTCCTGTTCTGACAGCGTTGCCAGCGCGATGACCGCCCGGCGAAAATCGTGCTCCAGCGACATCCGATCGGGTCGTCCCGGATCGAGGAGAATCAAGGACGGACGCGTGCCCTGGCGATCGGCGATCCGGTTGGCCAGGGCGGCAGCGAATACGCTGCCGGAGCAGAAACCCAGCACGGCCGTTACCGGTGGCGGACTGGGGAGGTCGAAACTCCACCACCGAAGATATGCTTCGGCGGAGGCGCTGCCATCGGCGGTGACGGGCGGGTGGACACCTTGCCACAGCGAACAGCCGACCGGAAGCAAGGGAGCGAAGTCCGGGAAGCCCGCGATGGGCCTGGCGCTGAGCTCGCAGTCCAAAGCCAGGACGGTCCATTCATCACCATCGACGAGTGGTCGCCAACCGATACGTCGATCGCATGCGAACTGCCGAGTTGTCTCCAGGTCGGATCCCATAGAGCCTCATCGAGTGAAGGGGCTGTTTTCCCCAGGAGACCACAGGCGCGCAAGCCGTCCGGTTCCCATGGCGTGGAACACGACTCCCCGGGAATAATCCCTCGGCAGAACGAAAAAAGCTGCGCCACATACCAGTTCGAACAATCTGACCATGCCGGCACCATGGTGTGTGGCGCGCCGAGTCTGCCACCGGCAGTGATGATCCGGTGCTCCGGAGTACACCTGCTGCGTTATATCCCCACATTGGGGAAGTGGTTCGATATCACGGTCAAGGTCGCTCTGATACCTTGCCCGGCATGCAATTTCACGGCCGTGCTCGGCGGAGCACGGTTTCCGCGGTTGCACCTGAATTTCTTTACCGGCCATTGATTTGCGAGAGCACGACTCCAGATGGCATCCCATTCGCGGACTTGCCAGGTTGTCGGGCAACCGCTCGAACTTCGCAGCGTCACACATCTGAACAGAGGTTGCCGCATCGGGCAACCGTCCCGATGTGCATACGCCACTGGAACAGTAGGGAGCGAACGTGGTAACCGTGGTAGTCGCAACTCGCCCGCAGGTGGCCGCCCTGTATCTGGCTCGCCTGAAAGGCCCTGTTCATTGCCTTATTCCTGTTGGGACAGAACAGAGTTGGCGTGCAGCTGTACCGGAAACACCTGTTCATGCCGTCCCCTCGTGGACGGACTACACCGCACTCGCCGCAGCGACGGCCCGGCTTCCTGTCACTCGAGTCGTCGGCACCGATGAAATGACAATCGCTGCCGCCGGGTACCTACGAACTCTGTTGGGAATTCCTGGTCAAAGCTGGTCGCAGGCAATCGCTTTCACCGACAAGGCGACAATGAAGAGCGCCCTCCATGCGGCCGGTATTCCTGTAGCCCCGTGGTCGGTGGCACACTCTCTGCAGGACGCCGTCACCATTGGTGACGAGCTGGGCTGGCCCATAGTGCTCAAGCCACGTCGAGGCTTCGGTGCAGTCGGAACCACCCGGGCCTACTCGCCACAGCATCTGTTCGACCTCGCCGCACAAGGCCATTTCGAAGGACACGATCCGCTGAGCGACGCGGAACGTGCCTTTCAGACGACGGGGATCTACAGCGGCTTGCTCTCCTCGCCGAACGGATTCCAAGTCGAGCGGTGTATCGATGTCGCAGCAGAATTCACGTGCGATTGTGTGCTCTGGAACGGGGAACCGCGGTTGACGCTGGTGACCAGGTATACGGACACTGTGCTCGACGCGGTGGAACAAGGTGGCGCGTGCGAGTTCCTCACCATGCCTGACGGCGACCCCGACACGCACGCTGTCACCGAGTTGACCCGTCGCGCGATGACCGCCCTGCAGCTTCAGACCGGGCAAGTGCACTGTGAAGTGTTCCGCACGGCGGACGGTAAGCATGTTCTGGGCGAAATTGCATGTCGCGCAGGTGGTGGTGCGCTGCCGGCACTGTCGGAACTGTTGTTCGGCGTCAACACCTTGAGTGTCGGTGTCGACCTCGGGGTGGGTACCGAACCGAAGGCAGCCCAACCACGTGCTCACACCGCACTCGGGGTGGTAGGAATCCCCTTTCCCGCCGGAATCATCGAGCAGGCGCCGACGGAGGAGGAACTGGAATTGCTGCCGGGCGTCGTGCGCGCAGACGTTCGTGTACGCACCGGTGACATCAGCGGCGGCGGATTGGGCTCGGTCGGCGCGGCCGCGTACCTGTTCATCGAGCCACAGCCCGGTCAGACTGTACATACACAGATGAGTATGGTCCGCGCCCTGGCGAAACCTCGATTCCGGATTGCTCCACTCGACACCGAGCTGGTGAAACAGTGATCGCTCGGATTCCCCCTTCGACGGCGGCGCCGCTCGATCAGTCGCGCCGCGGGGAAGTCGTCGCGATGGCCCTGGGAGCAAGCAGCCTCGCCGTCGTGGCCAGCGGTATCGTAGCGCCCGTTTTGCAGCTCATTCGAGATGACCTGCATCTGACCACCACCGCAGCCGGACTGGTCGTAGGCTCGAACGGTGCGGTGGTGGCGCTGGCAAGCCCTGCGATCGGGCGGGCGATCGACCGCTGCGGCGCCTGGAGAGTGCTCGGTATCGGATTGCTCGCCTACGGCATCGCCGGGGGCATCGGCGGCCTTGCCACCTCGCTGACTACGTTGCTTGCGAGCCGCCTGTTGCTGGGAGTCGGCGTGGCAGCGGTTTTCTCCGGCACCACCGTCGCTCTCCTGGGCTACGGTGCCGATAGCGACCGCGTCGCGGGGTGGCGAACCGCGGTAATGACGGCGAGCGGACTGGTATGGCCGGTCGTCGCCGGCTTGCTCGGCGGGTTCGGCTGGCGTACCAGCTTCGTGATCTATCTGATCGCTGTGCCCCTTGGCGCGGCGATCCTGATCCGGCCGATCCCGATCGTGGACCAGAGCTCGAGTACGGGGAGCGCGCGTGGACTACTGAGGCACAACCGCATGGTCGTTCCATGGTTGCTTCTGATCGCGGTAACCAATTCGCTGGCTTTCACTCTGCTGATCTTCATGCCTCAGCGATTGTCGGAGCTGGGCGTACATGCGCCCGTTGCGGTCTCGCTGTTCATGACGCTGTTCTCCGTTGCAGCCAGTACCGCTGGAATCGCGTATCCGAAGGTTCGCAGGGTGGCCGGTCCAGTGCTCCTGCTTCGTGTAGGCACCGTATGTTGGACTGTGGCCCTGGTGATCCTGGGGGCAGGCCATCAGCTGGTGGCCGTGTTCGTTGCCGCTGTCATCGCAGGGGTGGGCTCGGGCCTCGGATTCACGGTACTGACGCTCACGATAACGCGGATGACGCCACCGAACTCGCTGGGTCGAATCACAGCGCTGTCGACAACGGCGATTTTCGTCGGCCAGTTCACCGGGTCACTGTCACTTGGGCAAATCGCAGACAGAGTGTCGATCGCCGCTGTGTTCTTTATCAGCGCGGCCATCTCGTTGGCCGCGTTTCTCATGGTGTTACTCCTCGTTCCAGACCTGGAGCACGGAGGCGAAACTGATCGTTCGATCAACCCGTGTAACAGCAGATACCTCGAAATCCGAACGCTCACAGGTTGTTTCGATCGGCAGGAAAGGACGCTCGCGCCCAACCGGCATACTCCATCCATGCATCGATGTAGTCACCGCTGAACAGCGGCCCGGGCAACGCAGGGGTCGCGAACGCTGCCACCAGAGATGAAAGATGCTCGGCGACAACACGAAGGTTGCGGTCCAGTTCCTGTGTGATCAACTCGGCGCGCGGCGTGTCCAGTTGGTCGTTTGCCGCGTACCAGGTTCCGCGGTCGTGCACGCGGCCGAGTGCGTAGGCGGCTGCTGCCGACTCGAGCAGCTTCCGCGCAAGGGGGTCCGTGACCGAGTGCGCTTCGGTCACCAGTGCGGCTACCGCGAGCCTCTCACCGGTCGCCGTCGCCAATTCGATCGCCCGTGCATCCCGGCCACGCGCGGGGACACCATGGCCGGCCCGTCCTTGCGCCAACACCCGTTCCCGATCGACGAGCATCCCCATATACCAGGGCATGTCGACCTCCTGCCCTGGCAACCGCAGGGCAGGCAGCTCCGCGCCCCGCCGACCAGCGACGACCTGCATGATCTGGTTCTCTCCTTCGGCTGTCCGCATCGCTGCCAGATTGCCGATCCAGTCGACGAGGTGATTGATGCGCAGGGCACCCTGCGCGGCAGCCCGATCGCGACACATCATGAGCACCTCGAGCGCCGTATTCGTCAACAACGGCTTGGCCAGCATCGACCACAGCACCGGTTCCGTTCCAGACTGACTCACACGCATATCGCGCAACCGCCGGCCCAGCGCGCTCATCGCGTACACCGCGGCCGCCGCCGCGGCCAGATCCCGCCGGACCGCGTCACGGTCGACCAATAACGTACCGTCACCGGGACGACGCTGGCAGGCGTAGTTCACCAATCCCGACAGGCTCGCACGAGCGCTCGCGATCGCCGCATTCGCCAGATCGAGCCGCCCATCGCCCAATACCCCGATCGCGCGATGAAACCGCACCCGAGGAGGGAGCCCGCTCTCCACGCGGCCGTTGACGTCGATACGCGCGAAGTCGCCACCCAGCAGCGCATCGCGGGGGAGCCACACGTCGTCGAACCTGATCAACCCGTGATCCATCGGCGCTGACACCTTGTCGGGCAGACGTGCCACGTGCACGCCGTCAGCCAACCCTCGTCGGGTACGCAACTTCAATAGGAAAGGCAGCACCCCCTCGTCCCGGCCGTCGACAATCAATCGGGCTGTGACGACCGCTGTCTTCGGGATTGCGGGGTCGGCCACATTCGGCATCATCTTCACTGCCTCGGGGCCGGGTGTACCGAGTGTGAAACCCTGCGACTGTCGATCCCAAACCGCCACGGTTCGCTGGTCAGCGCCATTGGTGCCACCGAGTTCCGTCAGCATCAACACGCCCAGCGCGGCACCGGTATCAAGCTCGGCCAGGCACTGTTGTTGATACGCCGAGCCATTGCCCAGCGAGAGTATCGCGCCGATCGCCAGATCGAAATGACCTGTCAGTACGAGGAGCAATCGCGGTGCTGCCACCTGCGCCCAGTCGCACAATGCGCCCCGCATCTGAGCATCGGAGGAAATCTCACGCGCCGAGCAGCCGAGTGCGGCGATTACTTCACGCAGCAGGCGAGGACCGCGCGCGGCTTCCTGATCGAAGGTAACTCCGGACGGAGCGATATCGGCAAGTCCGACGACAACGTCTCGAACCCGCATGTGCAAGTCGAGCTGATCACCGAAGATCACCTCGAACAGCGCTTTCTCCGTGGTCGAGATATCTCGGCGGCGTGTGGGCCCACAGGAGGATTCACCGGTGGAAAGGTCTGTAGTTGTCATTGCACTCACCTGATACTGCGTGCCGTGCAATCCGATAGCGGAAGACACGGGTGCTGCGCCCAGGGGGTCATACCAGCCGCTGCCCGGGCCTTCTTCGATACTTCCCGCGCGGGCTACTTCATCTACCGTCTCACCTGGCTTGATTCGGGATCACGCGACGACTGCGGATTGAACTGTGTTACCGGACAAGCACGTTCCGGAACCGGTGTCAAGGGGCATCGAGGCGATCGAGCGCATTCGGGGGAATGTCGAGCGGAGGACAACGCGCTGTCAATCACGCTGTACGGCAATTGCTTTCGTCAATAGGGCGAACAGTGAAGCCAGGATAGGCGGGCACACGGCGGAGGAGCGACGCCGAATTCCCGCGGGTGGCAAGTGGGAGGCCGTAAACGGTCTGTACCGACCTGTGGCCGAGGGGCTCGCTCCACCGATAGCGCCCATTATGATCGTGCCGACGACTTACGCGACGGCCATCGCAACGCGAGCTTTCGCGGACCGAACAAGGGGTCGTCATCGCTGGCGAACACCAACTCCGCCAGCGCGACCGGCCAAGGGTTCGCAAGTGCCGAGTCCCCGTACTGGGAGGCGAACGTCTCGCTCCACACCATTCCGTACCGTTCGGATCTGCGGTCCACGAACGTCCATTCGGTGGATCCACCGCGCGAGTCTTGCGCGACCACACCCACTTCATTCGCACTGCGGCGGAACACGCCGCTCAACAGCAGGTTCGGGTCAGGCCATGCAGTGTTCACGTGGGAATCGGGCGGGCCGATGATCACCGGCAGAGGATAACGACGAGCAGTGATCGCGGTCAGTGCCAGATCGGTGGGCCAGTCAGGGGCGCGACGAGTGACCGAGGTGAGGTGATCGTCGATGTACTTCTTCGAACAGCGCATCAACGGGATCCGGTCGCCACGGTCCATGGTGAAACGATATGTTCTCACTTCGCGGTGCTGATCTGCGACGGCGAGATCGACATTGTTGTCGTCGCACACGACAACAGATCGGAACTGGAACGGCGACATCGGCCCCAACCTCACAGTGAGCTCTGCTGTGAGACAGCACAATCGAGAAGCCGCCGTGGCTGATGCTCGAGCATTCTCACCGCTGGTGAGCGAGTCGGGACAGGTTCCTCAGCTCAGGACACCGTCGAGGCAGTTGCTCGAGCTCCTCCAGGTGCCGTCAGCGACAGCATCGCCCCCGCTGTACTGCCACTCCCGAAGTGGCGCCGCGTATTTCCATTGCAGAAAGCCATTCGGATGTGCCACCACCTGGTACACATCCTCTGATCCGTCGATAAGCTGGCTTCCGACGCAATAGTCGTTATACGACGTACCCGGCTGGCGAGCACCCGGACTGAAGTGTCCCGCGGGATTGGTCACGGCGCCCGGATTCGCGACGGTACTCTCCGATTGTGTCCGCTCACCTCTGATCCACACGGGTGCGCCCCAACTGTCCGTGGCGCACGTGAAGTGCCAGCCGCCCGCAACCTCCTCGGCTCCGCGGGGGTAGGCAACGTCCGCCCAGAGGCACGGCGCACCGTCCGGAGCGGCCTGCGCCTGCGAGATATGCGTGGGTGCCAAGCCCAGCGCCACCGCGCCGGCGCACAGAGCGAGCGTGCGCCAACAGGGTTGCGCCAAGCGCCTTGTGATCCGTCCAAACATCGCAACTCCCTGTGTAGCGCTCGGAGGCTGTGGTAACTCCACATTTAATGTACCGCTGCATAACGGGCCGTCTTCTCACTGCTGGGACTTGTCGGCGCATTCGAGCAGGTAAGCGGGCATCGATCCGCTGCTATCCTCCAGCTGCTCCCATCGACGGAGGGTCGAGACGCTATATAACGGTACATAATTTGAGTGAATTCGCAGTCACGGCCCGTCCGAGGCGCTGTGAGCGATCGCGCACAGGAGTGCACCCATGGCCATAAATACGACCGAGATTCGGTACTGGGCAGGTACCGCCCTCATCGCCGGACTACTCTTCGCCGTACTACCCACAGTCATCGCGGCCGGTGGCGCCGATGCGGACAGTTCGCGAGGGTCCGGATACGGTTACGGCAACAATTCCTACGGCACCCGGGATCGCAGCGGGTACCACTTCCATCACGGATCCACCGGGCAGAGCTTGCATTGGGGAGAAGGCCCCGCGCCCTCGGTCCACAGTCGCGATGGCGCCGGGCGGGCGGGCGGGGATCGTGCGGGCGGTTCCTACGTCTGTCGTCCACAAGCTGTTTGGTGCCAAGGGAAACGCTGATTTCCAGGTGCCGTGAGGTTGGGCGGGTGGCGCGAAATACTGCCCGCCGAACCCGATCAGGTCATGTGCTGAGCCAAATCATCGGCGATCGTCCGGCAGAACTCGTCGATCAGGTCTTTCGTCACGTGTCCCACCGTGGTGACAGCGGCACGGGAGCCGGCGGTGGTCAAGTGGTAACGCTGACAGATCCACTCCGCGGGGCGGTCGAACGAGACCACGATCGACGACCCGTGCACCACAGGATCGAGCCCGAGCAGTGCCAGAGAGTCCGCCGCGTAGGCGGCCGTATCCAGAGCGCGCCACGCATTACGCGCCAAGCCCGCGGTGCCGCTACGTGCCAGCGCGTACCAGAGGAGCACACCGGGCGAACCGCTGCGCGACCCGCTGATCGTGGCGTCGCTCGACCCGGCAAAGCCACTTGCGTCAGCATCGAGAACGTCTGTGCGGCACAGGGCGACCGCACATTGCATCGGCAAGCCCAGCACGGTGTGCGGGCTCAACGCGATACTGCCGACATTCGAGTGTGCGAAACCCCAACGGCTCCGGTCACTGGTGAACGGCGCGATCAGCCCGCCGATGGTCGCGTCCAAATGAATGTGGACATTGCCCGCGCCCATCGCCGCGGCGCCGATCGCGGCAACGTCGTCGACAGCGCCTTCCAGCGGGGTCCCGACGGTGGCAACGACAACAGCCCCTTCGCCGTCCGCGGTCCGGCACAGTTGCGACAGATGCCGCATGTCCATCGCACCGCTGGCGTCGCATTCCACGAGCACGAGTTCCCTGCGCATCAAACGCGCGCATGCGGCGATCGAAGAATCCGCGGCCTCGCTGCAGTACACCCTGGCGTCCGGCAGGATGGTACAGCCGCGATCGATTCCGAACTGGTTCGCTTCGCGCACACCGGAAGTGATGTATCCGAAGGTCGAATCCGGATCACCGTTGGACAACTCGGCCAGGTACATGACGACCGCCAGCTCCATCGCCATGGAAAGTGTCGGTGGACGACCTGAAACACCGAGATCGCCTGTGTGACAAGGGAATGCATTGAGCAGCGCGGATAGGTGACTAAAACTGACATTTCTGTTCACGGAAGGGCCGAGGGTGTATCGGTCGTCAACACGCGATTCGTCGATGATGGCATCGAGATGCTCGAGAAGTTCGTTCTCGGAGGAGGGAAACCGACCAATTCTCAGTCGGGATTGCATAGCTCTGTTCACGCGCACCGCCTGAATTGCTGCTCAGATCGTCCGTACGAGCCGTCGATGAATACGACACTAGCAATCGCGTGGCACACCATCGGTGCGGCGACTTTCCTGTGGTGGGAAAACCGCCAACCCTATTCGGTGCTCAGTTGCCTGGTATCCCGGGCGGCGAGTCGCAGTAGCGATCGATGGCACGGTCGATGAGTTCTGCGGCGGCTTGTGCGACCACAGTCCTGGCCGCAGCCCGCTTCGCCTGCAGTCGGCGTCGCTCGCCCATCGATCGCGGCACCTCTTCGTGTGCGGCACCGAGTAGCCGCAGCAGCAGTTCGTTGGCGCAATGCTCAGCCAGCCGGCCGCAGTCCTCCGCCAGCTGCTGGAGCAGACGCTCCACATCCGATGGAGTCGCGCCTATCTCCGTCAGCCGCGCCGATAACTCCGTACACCACGGAGCCGGCGCGTTCGTCACGGATTGCCAGAGTGGTTCGAACTCGAAGGTGTGGCCACGGTCAGGCGGGTTTTCGTGAGTCGATGTCACACCGAGTACTTCGCCCAGCCCGTCGCCGCGGTCCCATGCTTCCAGCAGTTCCCGGATTCCGTTCAGTCGCATTCCACGTCCCAGCAGACGGCTGATCGTCTGGAGCCGGTGAAGGTGATCACTATCGTAGTAGCCCACGCGACCACGTACCTCAGGTGACGGCAGCAGGCCCCGTTCGTGGTACACGCGGACGCTGCGGACCGTCGTGTCCGCAGCGCGTGCCAAATCATCGATCGTGTACTCCGACTCGCCAGCCATCTCTCTACGGTAGCTAACGATGTGACCGTATCCAATGATACGTACAAGATTGTGCCGTTAAATAACGGCTCAAAGTATTGCGTCTCGTTGTGAGGTCGGTTACGGTCCGAAGACCAGCCGATCGGCTGGGGTTCCCGGGGACTGTTGAGCAGCCCTGACGAAGGCTAAACGCGGGGCGCGCTGCCAATCGCGCTCCAGGTACCCCGGAGATGGCGATGAACACGAAACGAAACCGGTGGTTGGACGTCGGATCATCCGAGTCCGAGAGTGCTCCACCTGTGAACACCCCAGCCGCCCGACGGCCTCCCTGTGCGGACAACCCCGACACCTGGGACCTCGATACCGGCAGTCCCGACCTGTGGCGAGTGGCGACACAAATCTGCCACGAGTGCCCCCTGCGCGCCGAATGTCAAACTCTCGCAGAGACACTCATATCGCGTGGCGAGGGTCCGCGAGCGATGATCTGGGCCGGGATCGGCTACGACAATGCCGGCAAGATTGTGCTGAACTTGGAACGCTACCGAGGGGCGCCGAGCGAGAGCCGCCGACCTCTGCGGATCATTCGCACCGGCACCGAGCCAACGCGTTCCGAACTCACGTTCGCCGCACCGGCTCGACGGATCGTGCTGGGCCGGCAATCCCCGCTGCGACTGCCGCGGACCGGTACCGATGACTGTTGAAATCCGCTCCGCTCGGCCGCGCGTACGGGCAACCCGATGACGATCCTGGCGCTGGAGATCGGCCCGTCACGCTTCGCGGTCGGGCGCATCAGCGAAACCGAAGGCACGCAACAGATGCGCGTGATCGCGCCGCCGACGCGGGATGTATGGGCCGCTTGCCGTGACCTGCTGATTGAGGTCGCGGGAAACGATCGCATCACCGCGGTCGGCATCGGCGCTTCCGGACCCATCGACATGGCGGCGGGCATTATCGCCTCTGCTGCCATACCCGAATGGAGAACCGGATTCGCCATCGCCGCCGCCGTACGGGAGGTGTTTCCGCACTGCGTGGTCATGCTCGCACTCGACGGTGCATGTCACGCGATGGCGGAAAGCAATCTCGGTTCCACCCGTGGCGAACTCGATACGCTGACCGTCCACGTCTCGGCCCGTGTCACCGGGGGTCTCACCGTCGGAGGTCTCACCGTCGTCGGGCGTACGGGCAACGCCGGGCACATCGGGCATGTACTGGTCCCGGGCTTCGACGATATCTGCGAATGCGGTGGCCACGGATGCCTGGAAGCGGTGGCCGGCGGAACCGCCATGGTGCGTTGGTCCCGAGCCCGTGGGTGGGGCGGATCGAGTGAATCGGCTCTCATCGACGCGGCGGAGGCCGGTGACCCGACCGCCCTGGCCGCGCTCGAACGCGCTGGGACTGCTCTCGGTCGAGCGATCGTCTCGGTAGCGGCCGTGCTCGATGTCGGCTTGGTCGTGGTGGGTGGAACCGTCGCTGATGCCGGCTCTGCCCTGTGGAGCCCACTGGGCCGGGCGATCTCGGACCGGGCACGCCTGGGGTTCCTCTCCGGGCTTCGAGTGGTTCGTTCCGAACTCGGCGAGGACGCGATTCTGGTTGGCGCCGGCCTCATCGCAGTGGCTGTCAAGGCGAGCAGCCAATAGATGATCACCTGTTGAATGAACCGTCCATTAACGGTACATTTCAAATAGGCTCGCTTCTAGATGTGCAATAGCAGGAGCGTCCGATACGGAGTGAACGCGACGAGAGAAGCACGATGGTGATCCCATGGTTGACACTGGAGACACTGGCCGCGGATATCGTTTCGGTGGCCTCTCTGGGTGACGCCCCCCGTAACTTCGCCAGCTGGTACCGCGTGGTGCAACGTCTGCTCTCGAAAATTCCCGCTTGCTATGACACCCTCACTACCCGCGACATAGCTGACAAAGTACGTGCCACACGGCAGCGCGGCGAGGGGGTCGACCTCACGATCCCCACCAATTCCGGCCGATACCGGCTGTTGACTCGGCCGATCTTCGGGCCGACCGGAGAGGTGCACGCTGTCCGGGTGTGGCTCGGGCCCGCCAACGTCACAGTTCCCACTCCTCAGCCGGCCGTTGGGGTGATCTGGGACCTCGACACCCAGACAATCCTCCAGCCCGACACCGTCACCCAGCTCACCGGGGTCGGAGGGGAGGCCTACGTGCCCACTCTCTCCATCGCCGAGCTTTTTCACCGCGCGACCGTCTTCGACCAACACGCCGAATTGCTGGAGCTGCTCTATGATCCGGACAGTGGTGGCCGACTGCAGTTCGACGCCACCATCCGAGACCGCCGTGGGCGAAACGGCGTATGGCGCATAACTATTCGAACCCGAGTCGACCATCGTGGACGGGGCGCGTGGTGGCTGATCGAAGATGTCACATCCACGGCCTCTGCGCCAGAACGGGCACCGTTGGAGAGTGTCGGACTGCGCGAAGCTCACAGACGTGCCGGCACCCATCTGGCTCTCGTTCAGGTGGAGTGGACCAGCATCGCCCACTGGCTGACTGATCCAGCGCCCTGGGTGCGGTGGGATTATCTCTACAGGCCGGTCGATGTCTTTCATCCCGATGACCGCGCACAGCTGATGGAGCTCGGGGACCAGCTGCGGTCCAACGACACCGCCGGTATGACAATCCGCACCCTGAACTACTTCGGGGAATACACAGCCACGCGGTTACTGCTGTATCCCCACCCCGGCTTCCCGCAGCGTAAATCCGCGCTTGCGCAACTTACTTGGGCCGCATGCGATTCGGGGGCAACCACCCGCATATCTCGCCGCAACAACAATCCGTTTGCTCCGGAACAGCCATTCGGTTACGACGCTGAGCTGCGCGAGATAACTACTCGCGACCACGCCAGCTGAACACGGTTCCCACCCGTGGGAGCACTCACGATCAGGCTATCTCGCAACCTTACCTAGCATTTCGAAGGTGCGGATCTCAAATCGAAGATCGCTCGACAGCGGCGATCAGCTACTACGCCGAATGGCTGTGCGGCGTCGCCGGGAGAAGGTCGGCCTGACGTTACTGGCGACACTCGCCGTCGTCGGTGGCGGTCACACCATCCTCGATGTGTTCGCCAGCGACCCACCGGCCATCGTCGCCGAGCCTGCCGCGGTCACCGTCGGACAAGCCCAGCTGGTCGGTGCCTTCGCACAACAGTTCGTCGTGGAATACCTCAATACCGTTGCCGGACAGAAGGATCACCTCGACGCATACGTTCCCGCCGGCCAAGGAATCGACCTTCCCGCCGCCGCGGTCCAGGTACGGGACCCGATCGTCGTATTCACGTCGCGGGCCGTCACAACCAACGACCTGGACGTATGGGCTGTGACAGTGTCGGTGCGCGCCGGCCGCGCTGGGACAACCGGCGACATCCGGCTGTATTTTCGCGTCGGCGTATCGGCAGCGCAGGGGCAGCTACGCGCGCTCGCTCTGCCGTCGGTGGTCAACCCTCCCCAACGCGGCTTCGACCTCGAGTTGGTCTACCGTTCTTCCTGCGCCACGGGAACTCCACTCGGTGACGTCGCGATGGGGTTCATCACCGCATTCCTCACCGGCACAGGTGATGTGAATCGATACGCGGCGGTCAACTCCGGAATCACGGGACTGCAACCCCCACCCTTCGCTGCGATCGAATCCACGGGTGTCACAACAGATGACACGACCTGCGGAAACTCCACCAGCACCGCGCACGTGCTGATAACGGTCAAACCCAAACTCGGCGCAGCCGGCTTTCAACCTCTGAGCTATCCGCTGACCCTGGATCGAACCGCGGGCCAATGGCAGGTGTCCACAATCGACGCGATCCCGGCACTGTCCATGCCACTGGCCGTGGTGGACGCACAGGGGTTCGGAGCCCAACCTCCGAGCGCGACCACCGTGCCCTCACTCACGAGCACCGTGCGGGTCCCGCCTGCCACCCAAAACTAGCGAATGGAAATCCGATGGGCGCCCTAGCCACCTTCCTCACCCGAGCATTGCTGGAGTTTCGCTGGCTGGGGACGATCATCCTGGCCTTCATCGCCGGAGGGGTACTGATCGCTGATGCGGCGAAATCTCGTCTTTCGCCGGGCAAGATGCTCCTGACGGTCGGCTCTGGGCTCTTGGCGGTGGTGTTGTTCTGGACCCTGCCTTCTCTGATCAACTACGTGCGTAGCGATTCCGGCAACATCGTGCCGAATCAGCCTATCGGGAACTACCGCCGCTGATGGCCGCCGTAATCAAGGTCTTCACACCGGTCAAGCGAGTACCGATCATGATCGGCAAGGCGCAGAACGGCCAGAAGCTACCGTTCGGGCCCTACACTCTCCCGCAGATAGCAGGCGGAGCGGCCCTGTTGCTGGCGACCTCGTTGTGTGCCTTGACTTTTCCGGTCAACGCTGCAGTCACCTTCATCACCGGTCTCTGTTTCACCGTCGTCGTCGTCTTCGCCCTGGGCCTCGTTCCCTACACCGGGGTTCGCCTGATCTCGCGAGCATGGTGGATTGCGCGATTGCTTGTCGCACGGCGACCCGTATCGGCGTCAGGTGTACCGATCACCACCGACTCCAATCCCCACCTCGTGCTCATCGATCAGACGGTGGTATTACTCCTGCCCGACGCCAGCCGTACGCAACCGAGCACCCCGCGCTTCGCAGCTGCGGGCAACTACTCGGCGACCCGCTCCGCCGCAGCGGAAATATCGTGGCTCGGTGGCGATCCCGCGAGTCCGTCAGATCGGAACTGATCATGTTCGGACGTGACCTCCAGCCAACAGCGGCTATCCGCGGGAATCTACAGTTCACCCACGCGGGGTTGGTCACGGCGACCTACTTCATCCAGCCGATGGGCTACGGATTGCGCACCGCCAGCGACAAATTCGACGTACTGGCAGCCCACCATGCTTTGGTGAACCACCTCCCGGCCGGATCACTGCTGCTGGGCATCCAAGCCCGCCTCGATACACTCGAAGCCCTGAGCAAGATGGTCGAAGGCATCGACCTCGATCTGTGCGACGACTACGCTGCCGAGGTCATCGGTTCCTACGAGCGAATCCGGGCGATCGAACCCCGAACCCGAATCCACCTCCTGTCCATCCCCGTGGGATCTGCACACCTGGGGAACTCCGCGGTCACTCGAATCTGGCGTAACGGCAGCACCATCGATCCCGCCGCGATCACTCGCGCCGACCTGGAACGCTACGAGGAAACCGCCACCGCGGTGCTGTCACGCGTCGGCGGTGAATTCGATCCCACTCCTGTTCCCGCGGCACTGTTTCAATGGCTGTGGGAGCACTACCTTGCCCGTGGCGCCGGCGAGGATCCAATCGCTCCCACCCGCGTCGGCGCACTCGACGACGCCACCGCGGCGGTCTTCCGCTCGGCCGCACTGGACGAAGGAGCGAAAGCCGACAATTCCCGGCGCATGCGCCCGTCCTTCGCCCCCGTCGTCAAAGTAGTTCAAGAGCAGTCAGGCAGCGCACCCTCGTATCAAACGATGCTCACTCCACGCTCATTTCCGTACGCGGGCATGAATTTTCCCGGGGGGAGCGAGTTCCTGAACGTCCTGGAAGGTGTCGAGGGCGCGACGGTCGACTGGGGCATCCGCGTCTCGACCACCCCCTCCGAGGCCGTGCTCAAGAACAACGAACTCAGTTTGCGTCGACTCGGTGAACAACTCGACCAACGCGACCAAGAGGTCTCCTTCGCGCAGAACACCCTGATGTCGAAGGCACGCATGCTCGGTGAGTACAACCAGCATTTCGAAACCAACGCTGGTGAATCGGAAGTCAGCTTCACCACTGTGATCGCGGTCGGCAGCCCCACTCGTGAAGCGACTCTGGATGCGGTCAACGTCCTGCGCCGCCGCTACAAACGATTTCAAATCGAGATGACAGCGCCGGTCGGAGCGCAGGTCGACCTCTGGTCGCTGCTGATTCCCGGCAGCCCATCTCGCAGAGCCTTCGAGGACTACGCCCACATCATGCCGTCGGATATGTGGGCGGGGTTCGTCCCCTATACAACCAACCAGATCGGCGACGACTCGGGACCCGTTATCGGCCTGAATCTCATGTCCGGCAACTTCGAACCCATCCACTTCGGCATCATGGAAGCCGCCCTCCACGACCTGTCGGCGTCCTTCGCGGTGACCGGCGAGCTCGGGTCGGGCAAGTCGTACTTTCTGAAACTCATCGCTGTGCTGGTCCACGACATGGGCGGACAGTTCCTGGCCATCGACCGCAGTCAAGTGGGGGAGTGGGCGCACTTCGCGGCCGCGATCGACGACGCGGTGGTCATCGATCTCACCGATCCCTCGGTTTCACTCGACCCGCTGCGCATGTTCGACCAACGCGTCGCGGGTGAGTACACGATGGATTGTGTACTGCCACTGCTGGATATCTCACCTACTTCGGGGGCCGGCACCGCGGCTGCCGGTCTGCTCAGTCCTCGTGGGCTCGCCGAACACAGCGTCGCGAGTCTTCCCGACCTGGTGCGTGCCGCACGCGACCTCAGCGCAACCTCGGACAGCGGTGAGGACTTCCGCGAGCTCGCCCTGCGCCTGACCTCTCTGATCGACCGTGTACCGGTGCTGTTCGATTCACAATTGCCGCCACTGCGACTCGATGCCGCTGCCACCGTCGTACGCTCCCATCGGCTGGCCCTGCCCACCGTCGAGGAGCTCACCACACCTCATCTCTATCACCGACTTCCCTTGACCAAGCGGCTTGGGACAGCGCTGTACGAACTCGTCGGAGTTGCCGCCAGGACAGCCTTTCTCAGCGATAACGGACGATTCGGGTTGTTGATCGGTGACGAAGCCCATCACTTCACCCAAACTCACGTCGGAGCGTCGGTCACCTCCGACTTCAGCCGCGACGGCCGCAAACACCTTGCTGCCATCGGACTCGCTTCCCATGACCCGGCCTCGGACTTTCAGGGCGCCGCCCACAATCTGATACCCAACCGATTCGTCTTTCGTCAACGCGACGAAACGCTGGCCAGAAACAGCCTCGAGTGGCTGGGAATCGATCTCACCAGCATGCCGTTCCTTTTGCAGATCCTGCGGGAAGAAACCTCACCACCGGTGGGACTCGGACGGCAAGTACCCGACGAACGCCGCGGTGAGATGTTCATGCGAGACGCACTCAATCGAATCGGGCGCGGCAAGGTTCTGGGTCCCGCACGCTCCGACCGCGCACACGCCATCAGCAGCACCCCAATCTCGAACAACAGCACACGTTCACCTCGGCCACACAGCGTGTTGCCATGATCGCGTTCCGATGGCTGGGCCGGCACCTGCGGCGACGTGTGCCGAGTACTCGCACCGTGTTGCGGGTCCTTGCGTGGACCGTGTGCATGACCGTGACGCCGGCGATCGTGGGCGCGATCGCCACCGCCTCCGGGGATACCCCGGGCACCTTGCCGACCAACGGTGGAGCGCTGAGTTGGCTCCGCGTCACCGATTCCCGGGGAGTTCGGCTCACCGATTACGAACTCGTCATAGATCACGGCGGGATCTTGAATCCCGGCGACACCGCCCTCGCCGTCGTGATCGACCTGGAATTCATCGGCTACATCGTCATGGTCAGCTTCGCGATCTGGTTGATCGGCTACATCTTCTCCTTCCAATGGCTCGCCTACTTCAGCGACCCACTTCACGATCTCGGCGACGCGCTCGCCGAACATGTTGGGACACCGCTGCTCCTGGCGGTCGCGGTCACCATAGGCGGTCTCATCGTCGCGATGTTCGTCGTCACCGGGCACTACGCGAAAGCCGTGACGCAGACCGCCACGATGCTCGTCGTGGCGGTTTTTCCGATCTTCATGATCAACCCGATTGCGGACATACTCGCTCCCGACGGGCTGCTCTCGCAGGGCCGCGACGTCGGCATGGCGGTCGCGGCAGACATCTCCGGCGATCGAAGTCCCGATTCGGCCAGCCTAGTTGCCAGCGTCCAGCAGCGTCTCGCCGATGGATTCGGACGATACCCCGCTCAAGTATGGAACTTCGGCCACATCGTCGACGACAGTCCCGCCTGCGGCTCAGCTTGGTCACAAGGTATGAGCAGCAACGACTCGAATCGACTCCGGGACGGTCTGCGTGCGTGCGGTGATCTCTCGGCTTATGCGGCAACCACCGACCCAAGCCTCGAACAAGTCGGCGCGGGCGTCCTTCTGCTCATCGCTGCTGCAGTGATCCTGTTCTTCGCGCTCTACCTGTCGACCCTGGTCGTCAGGGCGGTCCTGGATTCGATCTACCACGCAGTCATGGTCTTCTTGGGCTTCGCGGCAGGCGGATTCATCTATGGGCCGCCACAGGCCATGTTGGTCCGTAACCTGCTCGACGGTGTGATCACCGCCTTGCGGATGGCCGCGTACAGCATTCTGCTGGGCGTTTACGTTCTCTTTCTGGGAGAGATACTCTCGCAAGCGCGGGAACAGGTCATGCCTGTCCTAATACTCACCGCCATCGCGATGGCAGTCGGTGTCCTGCAGCTACGACGAATGAGCGCGGGCATCGACAAAGGGAACCAATGGATCGCCAATTGGGTCGCCTCCGCCCTGCAGAACGGAACACCCGCTGGCGGCGGCCATTCGTCATCCGGAATGGGGGCCGTCCGTGCGGGCAGCAGCCTCTCGAGTTGGGGGCCGCTGCCGCTGTTGGCTGCTGCCACGGTCGTCAACAGCTCGCCGATCACCGAGCAACTGCTGCGCCGACGCGGAGCGTTGAGCCCTAATTCCAGAGTTAAAAACCTTGGTGAGCTGAACAATTGGTCAACCTGGGCAGCACTCGGTCCCGACTGGGCCAACACCTACTACGACCGCAGACAAGTCATCAGAGCAGCGGACCGAGCGGTACAAACCCGTCAACACTTCAGCGTCCCAGGCGCACAGCTCGCCGGGCGCCTTGACCTTCCCACCGCAGCAGGGCTGGGTGGAGCCAACACCGTGCGGGGCGGGGCGGCAGCCATTCACGGCATGCTCTACGACGGGGGAGGCGACATCGGAAAAGCGTGGGCAGCACTGATCGGAGCACAGTTCACCGACGAAGCAATCATGCAGGACGCGGTCGCCGCGCGCGCCTACGTTCAGCAACACCACGAAGACGAGCCGCGCGTACACAAGCAACTCGCCTACGCGGTCGCCGCGATGCGCGGCTATCAGGAATTCGGCACACCGGCCCGGCTCGCCGAGATGGAGATGTCCATCCTGCGCTACCGCGACAGCTTCGATGACATCGTCCCCACTACCACTCACCAACAGCGCGTCATCGACGACTACTTCGCGGGCCCGAGCACCACCAAACTCGAAGCCATCGGAGCGATTTCACGCGGCACCGCCGGGGATATCAACGGGCTGAACTACACCCCCCGTGATGCTCAAACGATCATGGCGGCCATCGGCACCGAACATGCCAACCGAGTGGTGAACGCGCTCGACGACATGCTGTCCTTGACTCCCGATCAGCTGAGCACCGGCATCGGCGAGCGGCAATTCGCCGAACTGCGCGAAGAACTGGTCATGAGCATGGAATCCGACCTCTGGTCCTCGGGCATCCGCCGCTCGACGGTGAATTCGGCACCACCGTCGCTCGACGAATTGAACCGCTGAAGGAGCCTCGACATGGTGTTTCGTCTTCTGCTGTTGAACCTGCCGGCCCTGGCCCGAACGATCCCGAAAACAGTGTGGATCGCGGTCACATGCCTGCTCGTCTGCTGCGGCCCCACTGGTCTGCTCCTGGGATTTGTCGGTGTCACAGCCTCACAAAGCGCCGACTTCGTATGTCAATGTGACGCTGCGCTCGGTCCTGACAAAACCTCCACCTGTCAGCAGGAGAACGGCCGGAACCATTCCCGCCAGATCCCCACCGCAAATCCATACGCCGAGTTGAGTTTCTCACCCACCGACGATCACGTGCCCGATCGCGCCAAGGCCTGCGCGCAAGCGATGCGAAATGCCCCGTACCAGCTGGCACCGATAAATACCCTCGCTGTGGGACGATCCGCCGACTGTGCCAACCGATTAGCGCTCGAACTCACTCGTCGAACAACGGCGACCGCGCATGCCTCGGACAGCGATTCCGCGCAATGGGCGGCCACCCTGCGCGACATCATCCACACTGCCTCCCTTGCACCCTTGCTGGGCTCGTGCGAACAAGTCTCGAGTCCACACATTCAGGGCAGTTGTGCTGGAACAAGTGCGACAGCACCGATTACGTCCCGACGCTCAATAGCTCTGCCTGCGACCGTGAAGGACCAGGCGCTGTGTGGACAGATCGTGGACCCATGTGCCGTCTCCCCGGGAGACCTGGTTTTCTGGGCTTTCGAGAACGACGAGGCCACACGGGTCGGAATCGCGGTCCGCGATGATTCCAGACCGGGACGCAACAGCACCACATGTGAGTCCTCCGAATCCACAACGGTCCAGGTAGCCGTGGTGAGCTTCGACATCACCACCGGGATTACGCGCCTGTTCGCCATTCCCCCGAGCGTTGAATCCCGCATCAAACGGGTGCTTCCGTCCGAGTAGACCTGCGGCCCATGACCACCGAAATAACGCCGTCCCGGACCGCTACCGGACCCGCGGACTCGAACGCGTCCCAGAAGCGTGTCGAACCGCATAGCAGGCACAACGCACGAACCGCGCCTTCACCTGTTCCGGTGACCGATCAGCGCACCGCTCCAGCGCACAGCCGATTACACGCGCACGCTGGAAGAGCCACCACGGCAGCGAAGGGCCAGGACGCGGAGTCGGCTGCGTTCGCCGCGCCTACTCTGATGGCACTGATGTCGATGGCAGGGCAGTTCGGCACACGGGCCGCACCACAGCGCCCGCCCGAGCCGCCGATTCCACACATGACGGCAGCGGCGCCGGCTCACAGCGGAGTAACAACTACTGCCTCGTACCAGATCATCCGCACCGAAACCAGCACTCGTGCCGATGCGCTCGCTGCCGTAGATGCGGAACTGCTGAACATACTCGGAGCGGAGGGACATGACAGCCTGCGAGACAGAAGCGCCATCCAGTCCTTGATCGCCGAAATCAACGCGGCGGTAACCGCTCTCGGAACGGTAGACGAGTTTCGCTCAGCGCGCCCGAACCTCTCTGGAGCTCTCATAGCTGCGCTGGCACGCGCGGAATCCATTCTCGGCCAAGCCAGATACTCCGCCTCGACGCGTGCAGCGCAGGTGACTGCTCTCGTTGACCGCTATCTGGAACGAACCGCCCCGCGCTCACCCCGGCCGGCCCGGCCGGGCAGTCATGCCGGAACGGTGGCACCGATGCCCGCCGGAACCCAGCGACAATGGATCGACCAGGCACTGCGTGTGCTGGCAGCCAACGGATATGACACCCGATCGATCGATCCCGCCCTCATCGGCGCCATCATCGACCACGAATCCAGCGGAAACCCGCATGCGATCAACCTGTGGGACAGCAACGCGGCGGCCGGCACGCCGTCCAAAGGACTGATGCAGACGATCGACTCGACCTTCGCCGCACACGCGCTACCAGGTCATACCGACATCTGGAACCCGGTGGACAACATCATTGCCGGGGTGCGCTACTCCATCGACAGATACGGTTCGGTCGACAACGTCCCCGGCATTGCGGCCCTGCGTTCAGGCGGCCGCTACGTCGGCTACTGACGAACCGGAGACAAACGTTGTTCGAACACTTCGCAACAACATCTATCGGCGGATTGCCAGGGGTGGGGATATCTCCATTGGGTGGTGAAGCATGTCACACCCATACTGCGTGAATGACGGAGGAACGATGTATTCGGTTCGGACCAAACGGTTTTGAACTCTGGACACATCAGAGCTCGCTGACACACCTTCTGGCCCTTCGGGTTCGCCGCCTGAACGCCTATCTGGCCGACCACCGCGCACTGCGCCGCTCGGTCACATTGATGGCCACCGTGCTCGCCCTCATCGTCCTACCTGCGATCGTCGGTGCGGTCGCCATGGCGAGCGGAGGTAGCGGGGCGTCGGACAGTTCGACCATCGATGCCCTCAGCTGGACCAACATTCGCGACAAACGCGGAGTGGCGCTCTCGGACTACGCGTTCATCACCAACAACGGCAGCGTCATACGACCGGATCACACGATCGTGTCCCTGTTGCTGAAACTCGAGTGCACGGGATATCTGATCATCGTTATCCTCGCCATCTGGCTGATCGGCTACACGCTGAGCTTCGAATGGATGGACGCCGTCGCAGGCCTGCTGACCGCGGCAGCACAGAACTTCGCGTTGAACATCGCCACCACCGAGGTCCGGGCGCTCGGGGTGTGCATCGGAGGCTTCATCGTCGCCATAGCTCTGACCCGTGGCTTCACGAGTCGGGCAACAACGCAGACACTCACCATCATGGCCAACGCGGTCCTCGGCGTGTTGGTGCTGCCCAATCCGCTCGGTGAGACGTTCTCGTCTCACGGACTACTGGCTCAAGCCCGCAACCTCGCACTCGCGGTATCGGCGGGCCTGCACGGTAGCTCGGGTCGGAGCACCTCCGCGATGATCCCCGCGCTGCAAACGGAACTCGCCGACGCCTTCGCGAGCCGACCGTTGAAGATGTGGAACTTCGGTCATTCGATTCCTGACGACAGTCCGTGCGGCATTGCGTGGTCCACGGGCATCAGGACCGGGTCGAGCGACTCGGTCAAGGACAATCTGCGGCGGTGCGGCGACCTCTCCGCCGTCGCACACGCCGACTCTCCCAGTGTCGCTCAGATCGGTACCGGTGCGTTGCTGATCGTCACCTCAACGCTCCTGCTCGCGTTGGCCGTCTACATGGCGGCGAAGGTAGTCGGCGCGGCCCTGGATACCGTCTACCACGCGTTCAAGATCATCTTCGCTCTCGCGTTCGGTGGCTATATCCCCGGACCAACCCAAACAACCCTCATACACGGGATCGTGGGCGGGTTGGTCGCCGCCGGAAAAATGTCAGCGTTCACGCTCGGCGTCAGCATCTATACATTTATTCTGATCGGAATTTTCGACAGTGCGCGCGGCCACGAGATGAAAGCATCCTTCTTGGCTAGTATCGTGGTCCTGGCTGCGCTGTCGCAGGCTCGACGGTTCAGTGCCGCACTGGATCGCAGCAACGACGAAATTACCAAGCGGATAGCGGCTATGTTATCGCATTCCAACGGTCGCTCCGAAATGATACCATCACCCAGCGGGGTGTCGCCGATGATGCGATGGACAGCTGCGATGACCGCCATGAACGCGTTCAATAGCAGCCCGGCGGCCGCATGGATGCTGGGGCGGCGCCTCGGCCCTTTGAACCCGCGATCCAGAATCAGACAAGCCGCCGAGAACAACACTATGCGACTAGCCGCATCGGGTCAGTTACTCGAATGGCACGCGGAGCAGGTCGCGGTACGTCGAATTCTTGACCTTCGCATGCTCGAAAAGGCAAATGACAATGGTGGCATGGCCAGTGACATCGGCCGTGCATTCGCGTGGGACGCGCTCGGCGATCACGAGGCCGATTACAAAGGTAAAATCGGTGCCATGGTGCGCGCCGGCGTGCCTGACTCTGTCATTTCCAGAATAGCCACGGTCGCGGCGGTTACCCGGGCGACCACGGACTCCAACCCGTTCGAGTTCCGGCCCAGAGTCGTCGCTCAAGCAGCACTCTCCGCAGCCTCCGAGAATGGTCGACGAACCGGGCCATGGGCGGGGCAGTTCAGAGGTTGGGCGGTCGTCACAGCAGATAATTTTGCAAACAATACACCCGATCCGGCCATCGGAAGTGTGACTGACCAACGTTTACTGAACAGGGCGCGGAACGCATGGAAATCGGGAGTCATGCTCGACGAAGCGCTCGCGCCGCAAGAGTGGGAAAATGCTTCGATCGACACGCTCAAGAACATGGGAAAAGAGTTGTCGGTCGAATATAGAGAACGTGTACGCGCTTGGGCTGAATCGTCCGAAGAAAATGCGCGCAGAGGCATCAACGACGACCCCGAAGACCGCAGAATGCTCGCTGAGGCATTGCACATGTTGGACCAAAGCCGGGTATTCGAAAATGTTACGGACGAGCTCCCCAACGATCCATGGCCTGGGTCGCGTGTAGGAGTTAAACCGCCCGGATCGCTCTCGGAGGCGGAGCCTGTTCCGTAAACAACGACGGCGGGCTCATTTGCGCCATACTGACTTCCCAAGGTTGGGGACGCTCCACAATTGAACCGTCGCTGACGGCGTTGGTTGGAAAGGAGCCATGATGGGCATTTGGGCGGAGGCAGGTGCGTTTGCGCTGCAGGCCGGTGTGCCTGCGGTCGCGACAATGCTTCTCGGGCCAGCGGGCGGAATAGTCGGTGGCTCGCTCGTGAACTTGGGAGTCCAATGGGCGGAAGGCAACCTCAATAGCTGGGATGATGTCGGATGGGCTACGTTGGGTGGCGCGGCCGGCGGGCTTTCCGGCTGGGGTCTCGGCGGGGCACTGGCTCGAAGACTCGGGACCAAAACAGCAGAAAGCGCAGTTCGCGCACTGGCTAAGAATAAACTAGTATTTCGCGTTACGGGGGCTGATGCCGTAACAACCGGTAGAGGTATCGGTTATGGTGTCGGAAATTATGCGACGCAGATGTTTCGAAACACGCAAGAACCCGTACCCCCGAGGGATGCCGTCAAAGGTGACTGGGTTGGTAAGCCGCCTCGCGAAATCGAAGGCGAGCGGCCCTATGTGCCTCCGCCTGGAGAGACGGGCGCATTCTTCCTACCACGCGGAATGGACTCGAGGTTCGTCAGTAATTGGTTTACTAATGATCCCAAATCTGCCCTTCACGCGATATCCAACACGTAGGTGTACTCGTGTCGCCACCTATGAATGCTTCGACCAAGCCTTCGGGGTCGAAAACTCTCACCGAATGGATCTTCGAAACCCGGATGTCCTTCGGCAGGCCGCCTGGGGCGGAGCTTGTACTCTCGCGCCTTTCTGCACTGCAAGCCAGGCTCGTCGCGTCCGACATCGACATTCCGCTTTACAAAAAACTCGTCGACGATCTCAATGCGGCAGCCGATCGATTCATCGGTTTCGACCGAGGAGTCGAAGCGACAATCGCAGTGACAGAATCAACCAACGTTGTGGGCATCGAAAACTTGAGCCGCCTTGTCACCGAAATGAACGACGGTGCGCAGGCTGCATATGACCAAAGCGCATTCGTCGCCACCGTACTCGGGTCATTCGACAAAGTCGGAACGATCCTGGCCGATGCGACGGGGGCTCATCAGAACACGGCGAATGATGTCGATGGCCTCACAAAAGAGCTGGAGGCGGAGAAGCGTGCTCGTGCGCAAGCCGAGCAGGCCCTCGAGGACCTCGAAGCGCTGGGTACAGCTGACGACAAGAACCCTCCACCGCCCGACCCGGACCGGCCCGACCGGCCCGACCAAGACCGTCCGAGCCAACCGGACCAGCCGCAAACTCCGGCGCCCCCTGATTCTCCGTACAGCCCCGCTGATACGGGCGGTGGCTTCGGCGGAATGGACGGACTGATGTCCATGCTCCCACTGCTGATGCAGCAGGGCGCGATGCAGCGGGACTATGATCGCGACCTTTCCGACCGCCGCGACCGCCTGACACCCCCGGAACCTGAGCGACCCCGCGAACCCGAACCCGCCGCAGCTCCCGCACCGACGGTGTCCCCGGGCACACCCTGGTCACCCGGCTCCGCCCCCGCGGGCCCGGCCGCCACCAGCACGGCACCCGTGACCGCCACCTCGGCCGCCAACGCAGCCACACAACCTGGCGCACCAGTCCCCAATGCCGACGGAAAGGTCCTGCACACCTTCCGAGACTCGCGCACCGCGTGGGTCTCGCCAACCGTCGATATAGCTTTGACCGCGGCCGAGTCCAATAATGCCGGCACCAGCGCCCAAGCGGCCTACGCCAACACCCCTGCCAAGTGGGAGCGTCCCGAGCAGGGTAGAACTGAGCGCCCCGGCCGACCCGTCGACCCCTACGAACTCGTCACCGGCGACGTCGCCACCTGGACCGGCCGTAGCGCAATCGTGGTGCTGTTCGACACCGACGGAGACGGTTCGCTCTGGATCATCGCCGACGGCGCCCTGACGCCATTCGACGCGGTAATGCAGGACAGCGACGGTGATTTCGGTGATTTCGCGGGCTTCGCGCACCCCAACGCCATCGACGCGGTCGCCTCTCAACCCGGCAATGCCGCAGGCGCCGCGCCGAGCGACCCGCTCGCCCCCGTTCCCGGACCCGCTGTGATGTCAGCCTGACCCCCCAACCCTCCCGCACCGTGTCGAGATCGAAAGCGAGCGAGACAATGCCACTCCAAGTTGAACCACACATTCTCGCGACCATCGCTGCCGAGCTCTCCCGGACCGCGCACGAAACCGCGGACGCGGTGCCGCGAGGTTGGCTCACTCCCGCGGGCGCCGACACGGGCTCGACCGCGGCCAAGAGAACGAGCGATCGAACTTTGCTCGCACTGCGCACCGCATTGGCATTCGCGCTCAACAAAACTCAGCGCACCGCATACGACATCGGAACGGCCGCAACGCAGTACAGCACCACCGATGATGACGCTGGTCGCGCCCTCAACGGCAACGGCGCGCCCATCATCGTCAATCCCGTTGCTGATCAACCGATAACACTTTCGCAGGAGCCCCCCGCCGCATCACAGGCTGCCGGGCCGGTCGATCCTCTGACCTTCGCGCGTCAGCTCCACACGGGCCCCGGCACGCACGCGTCTCGCCAGCTGGCACAGGACATCACCACCTACCTGCAGGGTCCGCACAGGCAGGCGATAACGGCGCTGGCACACGCGGCAGACCAACTCGAGGACTGGACTCCCGTCGGCGCCGCGGCTGCGACGAATATTCGCAGCCACCGCCAACAGCTGGACGAGGTCGCCACCGGCCTCGCGGGTGTGTCCCGGGGCATTCTCGATTACGCCGCGGCGTTCGACTCAACCCTAGCCAAGCATCCCACGCCGCGGGAATTGTCCCAGGCTCGGCAAGACCTCATCACCGCTCTCAAATCCGGTGACGACATCGCGATCCAACAGGCACTGACGAAGTACGAACAGCTCAAAGCACGCTCGCACGAGACCGCCCGCGACTACTTCGCCGACATCGCTCGATCCGCACCTGCTGACGAGGACACCCAGACTCCGCCGGGTGGTGGCCAACAGCAGAACTCCGGAGGCATGAGCGGGCTCGAAAGCATGCTGCCGATGCTACTGAGCACCATGGCCTCCGACGCCTTCTCTCCTACAGCCGATGACGCCCCCATCTCCGAGGACGACCTCTACGTTCCGGAGGACTACTACCCGGACGAATACCTTCCCTCCGCGCCCTACCCCGGCTACGGTTCGCCGGGCGGACCCGTTCCGAACGACCCTTCGCTCACCGGCGCCCCGTTGCCCTCGCCCAGCATCGCCGGCCCCATGCCCCTGGTCGCCGCCCCGGCCGGCTCGGGAAATGTGGCACCGCGCGCGCCGGTGATCGACGCCTACGGCGCCCCCGCGAACACCACAGCGGCTTCGAACAGGGCCGGATCCGGCTACATGCCCTACATGCCGATGGCGCCGGGCGGTGCGCCAGGCGGCAACGGCAACGACCGCGGCCGCGTGGTTGCGTGGCATCCCGATCGGCTGATGTACGTCGACGACACCCCGCACACGGACCCGGTCATCGGAGAGAAACCGGCCATTGTCCCCGCCGTGACGCCACCGACGGCGGCCGCTCCCGCTCACCATGGAGGAACACCATGAGCAACATCCACCCCGACGTGCAAGCCGCCCTCGACATGGCTCGCGACCTGCGGCACCGCATCGCGGATCTGCGCGACCGCATCGACGGCATAAGAGCCCGACGACCCTCACCCAGCGGCGCGGTAATCCCCGAAGTCGACGCACTGGGCAGACTCACCAACCTCTACCTCGCGCCCGGCACCACCGAGCGATTCACCAGCGCCGCACTGACCACCGAGATCATGGCCGCGATCACCGAAAGCACCGCCGATGCCGCACGCCAACACCATGCGATCATGAGCGAAGCCGTCACCACCGAGACTCCCTCCGAATCCGTCGGCGCCTCGGCATGACGGTAACGACCGCGGACACCATGCGCTGGTTGCACGACGAAGGACTCGTCCGCCTCGCCGCTGTCGGCGACCGCTTGCACGATCCCATCAGCGCCTACACGATCGCCATCGCAGACGGCACCGTCACCGCCCATCCCGCCAGCGGCAACGGACTCGGTGCCAACCCGATCACGATGGCAGCGGATGATCTTCCGCCCCCCGCAGGTACACGCAAGCGCCTGCTGATCGCGGGTATCACCAGCAACGAAAGCATGCTGATCATCAATCTCGCTGCGACGCATACGATTTCAATCATCGGCGAGAACGAACGCGCCGTTGCGCGGTCCTGGATCCTGCAACTGCTCCTCGACCCAGACTGTACGGTTACCACCAACAACGAAGCCCTGACCGTACCCACGGAACCGCGATGCCGACTTGCGTTCATCCCCGGAGCCGGCACCGCGGTGTTCACCGCTGATGACCGCCGTCCCCCGCCGACGACGGTCACCCTGGGTTCGACGGAAACGCTGCCCGACCGCCTCGAGATCTCGACCGGCGGCAGCGGCGGCATGTATATGAGCGCTCGATATTGGCCCTTGCGCACGATCCACCGTATCCGCGACCAGTCGTGGACAGCGCTTTCCGTCAAGATCACCTCCGCATTCCCGCTGTCCACCCCGGCAACGCACACACCCAATCTCGATCGCGCGACCAGCGCTCATACCGTCGGGAGTTCCCGTGACTGAGGCAACCAACCACACGCCGCAATCCAGCTTGGGCACAACAGATTTGCCGGAGCTCAACAACGCCGAGCCACTCGCCGGTGGTTCCGCCGAATCGCCGGTGACCTTCGAGGTCTTCAATCCCGACGAGTCTGTCGGAGCCGCCTGCAACCGTGACGGGGAAATCATCGGACTGCACATCAATGATGACGCGCGCGACAACGGAGAGATTTGGCTAGCGCGCGAAATACTGCGAGTCGCGCACCTGGCCAACCTCAAATCACGAGTCGGATTGCGTTCGGAAATGGAGGCGAACGGCGTACTCGGACACACCATCGATGCGTTCGGCCTCCCCACCCAGGCGGCGTACACGGCCGCCGAACAAGACGAATTCCGAGACAGGGCCTGACCTTTCGGCGCCAGGAGCACAGTCATGCTGGATATCGGCTCACCGATAGACATCGCCGCCGCCGCGGAGCGATTTCTCGCTGCCATATCGACGGCGACCGACACGGTCATCTCCACCGCCGAGCGGTTGACCCCGGACCACACGACCGGCAGTTCCCTCGACAGCCGCATCGTCCACGATCTGGCCCTGCTCCGAGCGGCTCTGCTGGACGCGGCCCAACAACTCCGAGAAAGTACCTACTCGGTCACCCGTACCGCCGAGGACATGGCAGCGGAACTGGCTTGGGCCGACCATGATTGCGCGCATGCCGTCGGAAACGCCGGCCGGTGACTCAACCATCACCCGCGGGGCCGACGCACGAATGGCATGCGATCGTCGCCGATGACTGGCCCATGATCGCCCCAGCTCGATGGAGAGAACTCGCGGACGCTGCCCGCGCCGGTGCGGTCCAGCTCGACAGCGCGGCAGCCGTCCGCGCGAGTCGTGAACTCGACCAGCTCATCGGCTCGAGCCAGGGACTCGGCAACGTCACCGATGTGGTTCGCCAGCACAGCCTCTTACCGGAAGCCTTCGCCCGGACCCTGCTCGCCGCCGCGGACACCCTCGACGCACTTGCGGGACACGTCGAACGTACCCGTCACAAGATCCTCGACATCGTCGACGGCTATCGAGCCGCGGCCGCGCGAGAGCCCGCCGGCGAACACCCGTCGGACGAGCACGTCGCCGCGCTGACCGAACACGCTCGTGCCGACGTCGAGGACCTCGTCAAGGCGGCAATCGAGCAGATCGGCCCGACGAACCTGTTCGACCTCACTCAACTCGTCCGACACCCGATCCGTTCCGTACAGCTCGATGCCGCCGACACTCCGACGGGACCCGCACAGCTGTCGGAGACGGAGATCGCTCCCCTGCAGCACGAGCGGTCGACCGGCCCACCGCCGCTTCCAGCATCCACCTCAGATTCGCAGGTACAGGTGGGCCCGCCTGTCCGACCATGGGGTACGTCCGACGTGAACACTCTGTACGCGACTTCCCTACATGCTTCAGCCGATTCCATCGTGACAGGCGGCCAGGATGCTCACGCGGAGCCGCCGACGCGACCGGAGCACATCGCTGCGGACGCTGCGGCGTTCGCGCCATCTCGGCAGGTGCGCGATGAGAACCCGGTGCTGTCGGTACCCGAGAGAACCTCCGAAGTAACGCCGCGGGACAGCGCCACTGTCACACCGGTGCTCGCGAGCCTGGCGGCAACCACCGGACGTCCCTTGATCCACCTCGACGGTGCCGCACAGCCGGTGACGCTGCAGCGTTCCGAGCTGAAAACGCCAGCGATCAGATCAACAGAAGCAGCGAGAACTACTGAGAAACAACGTATCTCACAGAACAAGGCAGGGTCGTCCGCGTCGGAGTCTTCTCGTTCCCGCGCGGGACTTGTCTCAGCCAGGCCTCCCCAATCCCCCGCCAGATCACACGAGAGCGATCGTGCCGGTGATGCGGTGCTGAACTCCGCACTCGCCGCGGCACTCGCGGCTGCGGCCGCACCCGCGCACAACCTCGGCCCTGCGGTGGACACCGATCTCGTCCTCGCTCGAACGCTCGTGGCCAGCATCGCAGCAGCCATGCCTTCGACACCTGGGCTTGCCTGCGCAATCGCCGTCCTGCAGCACGGTAGACGCGTGAGTGTCTTTCTGACCACCAACGAAGGACAAGGCTGGATTCCCGGCGGGTTCTACCTGCCAGAGCACCTGGGCAGTCCATGGAACTGGAACGAAGCCGACCCAGGCTGGACCAGCTTCGCCGACCCGGCACAGATTCTCGCCGAGTTCGCGAGCCGCTGGAGCCCACGCCACGGTGCCACGATGTCCGCGATCGCCTCGACACATCCCATCGATCTCGACCTTCGCATGGACGTGACAGCAGCGTCATTCGCCGAGTCCGTCCGGCCCGAACCCATCCTCGACCTCACCCGGTCGGCGCCCGGCCTACTGGACCGCTTCGCGTTCGCCGGCAACCGAGAACCACACATCCTGCCTCGTTTCGACCGCGCGCAACTGCACCGGGACCGCCTGGGCCTTGTCGCACGATGCCTCACCGCGGCAGCGATGCCCTCCTCCCACACGAGGACCGGCCTCGACGAGCTGAGTCAGCTGCGTACCACGATCGTCGCAGCCCTGCGAGGAGCGCGCCCAGTCCCGGACCGATGGTGGGAGAGTCTGTACGCCGGATACGGCCTGCTCGGTGCAGACCTGATCACCCAGCGCCTACACGCCCGGCGAAACCGCGACGCGCGCTACACCCCCGACCGGCATATCCAGGAGTTACTCCTGAACCGACGACGCACTGAGCTTGTTCTATTGCTACGCAATGAGCCCACATTGCGGAATCGCCGCGAGCTGCAGTACGCGTACGCCCACTGCCGCACAGAATCGACGACACCACGTGGCGGTGTGAAGTAGCGTCGTCGGATGCGACAATAGCCGCCCTCGACCGGAATGCGAGATCCCGGCAGAGGGTGACCGGTTGCTCCCCGGGACGGCGAAAGTATGTAGAACATCATGCGAGAGACTCCACGTAGCAACCCCCCAGGGCTCGGGGCGGTGAGCGAATTCATCGGACGTCATGAGGAACTCAGGACGCTCGTCGAACTCGAGCATTCAGGCAACGCCCGCCTCATCACCGTGACCGGACCCGCCGGCATCGGAAAGACACGCCTGGTGGGGGAAGTGGCCCGCCGAAACTTGGACGAGCCCGACACCGCGGTGCACTGGGCGAGGCTCAACCGCCTGCCCCCGAACGCCACCACCGGCGCTATCGCCGAAGAGGTGGTCCGCTGGGTCGCCACCATCGACACCACCGGCCGGTCCGCGTGGGACGTGCTGATGGACACCCTGACAACCCGCGAACCGCGCGTCCGCACGGTACTGGCCCTCGACAACTGCGAACATCTTCTACCTGCCACCGCTACCCTGGTCACCAACCTGCTCGAGAGCCTCCCCAGCTTGGTGATCCTGGCTACCAGCCGGGAGCCGTTCGGCTGGTCCGACGAGTACATATTCACTATCCCGCCACTGCCGATCGACAGTGCCATCGGCCTGTTCAAGCGCCACGCCCGTCTCACCCGCCGCCCCATCCCCGACGATCCACATCACCTCGAAGTCGCCAGGGAAATCTGTCGACGAGTCGACAACAACCCCTTGTTCATCAGGCTGGCGGCCGCGAGACTTTCACATCTGCCGATCGAAACGGTTCTGCGTGAGCTCTCGGGCAAGCCCGACGACCAGCGAATGCAGTGGCACCCGCAAGATCTTGCCGATGTCGATGACCACCACCGGGCGGTACGCGACGCGATCGCGTGGTCCTATGACATCTGCACTCCCGCCGAACAGCTACTGCTGGAACGATTCTCGGTGTTCGCGTCCGGCTTCGAATCCACCGATGCCGATGCCCGCGGCGGCGGAGCCGAACTGCGCGACATACAAGCGGTGTGCGCCGGCCCGGACCTGTCTCCCGAGGACATCACATGGCTGCTCGAACGACTCGTCGAACGTTCGCTGGTGTCAACGCACTTCACCGCGACCACCGTCCGGTACTACCTACTGCACAGCGTTCGCGCTTTCGCCGCCCAACGGCTTGTGGGCCGCGACCCGACCGCCCCCGCGACGTTGCTCGCACGCCACCGCCGCCACTATCGGGACGCGGTCATCTCACGAGAAGCCGGATGGTTCAGCGCAGGGGAGCCGGCATGGTTGGCCTGGGCGCGAGGAGCGTGGGAGGACCTCCTGCAAGCGATCGACACCAGCTTCGACCACCCGGCAGAAGCCGTCGTCGGTCTCGAAATCGCCATCCTGTTGATGGGCACCCGCGCACCGTTCGTACTGGCGGCCAACCGCATCATCACCCGCCTGGCCGAACAAGCTCTGGACACCACGCGCACCGCCAGCGTGGTACCGACCAACCTCCGCATCGCCGCTACCGCTCTGATCGGATGGAACGCGCTGTGGCAGGGGCGACCCGACTACACAAGCATTTTGCTCGACGAATGCGCACGCGCCTGCCTGCCCGACGATGACGTGCGTGAGCACTGGCGGTCGACCGCTCGAATCGACATCGGCCTACCCGCCCCCGTCGAATTCACCTGGGGATTCGACATGCTCATGCAACTCGACCCCGCCGCGATCGACGTGCTCACCCGCGCGCACAACAAGTTCGAGCAGATCGGTGACAAGGCAGGCGTCAAACGCAGCAAGCTCTTCCTGGTCCTGGCGGGCGGCCTGTTTCATCAGCCCGCTCAAGCCCTCTATACCGCATATCAGTACTTGAAGAACGCACAAATCTCGGGGGCGGCCGAAGAAGTTTCCGGTGCCGAGCTGACCTGGCTGATCACCCTGACCACTCACGGTGACCCCAATGCGGCCGAACGAGCCGGACGTGATCTGGTGCAAAAGCATCAAGTCGGTGGGGACCGCTGGGTCAGTGGAATGGTGGTCCAATACGTTATGGCAGCACGCGCACGTGTGCTTGCGACCATGGTGGACGCACAGGCTGCACACCCGGCGCAGCACCTTGCCGCCGTCGCTATCGAAGTCGCGACCCTGCAGGGCGGCTTGTCCACCCTTCATCGTTCCATGGGTTTCGGATTTCGAGATACACCGTTGATCGCCCGCGAGACCGACAATGCGATCAACGTCGCTACCAAGGTTCTGGGCCGCGAGGCCTATGCCTCGATGGCGCGGCGCGGCGCTCTACTCCGACCCGAAGCCGACGAGTTACAGCGCTTCGTGCTGGGCGACTTTTCCCTCGATGATGTGGCTCCCGGTTCGATCGGCCCGGCTCGCGCTCTTTCACGCTGGCGCGATCTGACCCCGGCGGAATCCGAGGTCGCCACCCTGGCCGCAGCGGGCTGGCAGAACGCGGCGATCGCCGAACGACGCGGCTCCTCTATCCGCACAGTGGACGCCCAAGTCGCGGCGATCCGCCAAAAGCTCATGATCACCACGCGATCCGACATCATTTGGCACCTTCCACCGGATCTCGAGGACCGCGTCCACCGCGAGACGCAGCAGTGGCGAAATCAGGCCATGGCACGCAAGACATAGCCGATACGCGAACAGTGCTGCTATACATTCGTACAGGTCTGCGCAGCCGCGGGTCGGGAACGGGACTGCGAACCGGTTTTCGTGATGTACCGACCTCCGTCATCAGTTCCCGGGACCGCTGACGAGTGCCGCTACCAGTCGGCGGGTTTCCCGGCGCCAGAAGTCCGCCAGTTCCTCGATCACCTCGTCGAACTCACGATGATCGTCTTCGGACCACATAGCCCACTCGCGGCCCAATCCTCGTGTCATCAGAAAATTCAGGTAGGCGGAGGCTCCGGCACGATCACGAACGAAACAGGTCTCGAGTTCCACCTCGATCGGCAGAGCGAGATCGTCAAAGCACATGTCCACTCCCTCGTTGTTGCACCGAGCAGGGAACCTGCTGCCCTCGGCCCAGATGCTTGCTCGCGCCACGGAATCCGAGTCTCACACCTTCCCACCTGCGAAAAGCCACTCCCCAAGCGTGGGGAGCTTTCACAATGTGGGTAACGCAGGAGAGAAAAGGGGAGTGCCCACGATGCGCGAGCAATTCGACATAGATACCGACGAACTACGCAGGCGGGCTGCCCAACACGCAACAAGCGCCCTCGAAACGCGAGCGTGGGCGCGTCCCCCTACCTGGATCGACACCTTCATCGCGGACAACGGCGTCATCACCGCGCAATTCCTCAACGATATCGCGGATCCCTTCTATCGCACCGAACGGGTCGCAATCGCGGAACGTGTGGCGTGCACCGACGAGGACACCGCCGACCTGCTAACCCAAACCGCTCGCGTGCTCGAGGCGCTCGACGCCGATTCGATGGCACAGATCCGTGCGGCGGCCACCGCTTGGACCGACGCTCGCCGAACCGACTCCGCGGCAACCGATCCAGCCGATCCATCGTCGAGGTGAAGGAGGCACGCCCGTGACCGACAATCTCGATCTCGATCCCATGGCTCTGCGCCGTGCGGCGCTCAACCACGATCAAGTCGCCATCGACACCCGGGACTGGGCCGCACCACCGAGTGACTGGTTGGCCGCGTTCCCCGAGGCTTACGGTCCGATCGCCGAGCCGGTACGCATCGCGCTGCACAACTTCTTCAACGCACGCAAACAAGCGGGCGATCGTCTCGCCGACGCGCATGACCAGACCGCGGCAACACTCCGCGAAGCAGCGGACGCATACGAACGTGCCGACCGTGACGCCGCGTTCACAATCCTGCGCACCGGCACCGACACGACCAGCGCCCAACTCTCCGCTCCCACCGGCACCGCGATGCCCGATGCTTCCGCCGGCACGTCTGCCCCGGCCCACAGCCTTGGTGCAGGTCAAGACCAGCGCCAGGTTTCCCACGCCGTATCGCAGGACGAATCTGTTCATCAGGTGGCCCCGTCCGGTCCGACCCCGACGACAATGGCGGCCGCTCCGGCGCAGTCGAGCACCGGCGGCCCGTCCAGCCTCTACACGGCGACATCGGGGACATCGTCACGGGGCTCGGTGCCAACAACGGTGGGCGGTGACCGCGTCACTTCCAACGGCGTCAGCGGCCGTTTGGATACGCCGCCACCGACACCATTCCTCGCAGCCGTCGCCGCGGCTCGTGACCATGCGGCGGAGCCTGTGCATGTGCTGGGTGAAACAGTCAGTCAAGACTTGGTGATCGCTCGAACCCTGCTCGGTTCGGTGCTGGCAGCGCTGGACTCGAGTGCGATCGGGATGAGCTGGGCTGTATCGGTCATGCGTGGACCCGCGGGCCTCGGCCTGTTCCTGACTTCGAACGAAGCACGGGGGTGGCTGCCACCCGCGGTGTACCTGCCGCGAGAAGCATCGACACCGTGGAACTGGACCGAATTCCTGGCGCGTGAGGCCGAATCGGGAGTAGCCGGCTGGGAAGGCGTCTCCGACCCCGCTCGCATTCTGGTCGAGTTCGCCCGAGAGTGGGGACACAAAGCCGGTGCGCAACTGAGTGCACTCGCATCCTCCGGTCCCATCGACGCACAACTGCGCGCGATGTTGTCCGACGTCGCCACCGCCGAACACGTGTCCCCCGAGGCCAGCGTGAATCTGCGAGTATTCACCGCCGATACGACCGACCGGCTCGGACTCACCGGAGCGGTGGAATCGTTGGAGTTCATGGCATCGGTCGAAGATTCCGCTGTCTTCGAACAGTGCCTGCGACTCGCTAACGACGGGCATCGCCGCTGGGGTCGTGCGCCGGTGACCTCCGAAGCGGGCATGTCCTACCGTATCCGCGAACGCATACTGGACACTCTCGCGGAGAACCGTGATGTCAGCGAGCACCTCTGGCAGGCCCTGCACGACGCGGATGCTCTGCTCGCGGCCGAAGTGATGACCCGGCGGCACGACACCAGCCGAGTACCGTTGGGGCACTTGCGCCCCAGCCACGATCCGGTCCTGCACCATCTGCAATTCGAACGGCGGTGCAACGAGCTGTTGCTGCCGTTGGCCACAACACCGACCCGTCAGACTCTGCGCGACGGCTTGTATGCCCATGCCCAACTCATCCAGCATCCGCGCTTCCGGCCCGAAGCCACGACCGCCGCGACCGCCATCGTGCCGGGCGGTGCCGCGTCGTCTCCAGCGGTGAAGCCCATCGCCATCACCTCCGCGCCGACGGACATGCCGCCGCCGACAACACCGGCAACCTGACGGCGGGACGGTTCTGGTGACCCATGCGGAGACTATGACCGCTTCCTCTCCCGACTCCTCCGGCACGGGCGAGTCGGGATCCGAGTGGCACCAAGGGGAGGCTCCGGCGCCGCGAACCGATCATCGTGTCAATCCCACTCCGTGGCAGCTGAAGCGAAACCCCGCCGCCGCGCCTCCACTCACCGCGCCCAGTGTCTCCGAACCTCAATCACCTGGCCTGGCAACCCTCCCCGACCCCCGGACGCCGATGACGTACTCCTTCGGGCCGGTGCTCACTTCCTCTGCAACCGGCGGCCTCTCGACCGCAGTCGGTGACCAGCAGATTGACGTCCCATCGGCATCGACGCCTGCGAAAGAGCCCGGCTCACCCGCCGCGGAGCCCGAAGACCCCGACACGCGCCCCCCGCCCGTCCCAGCGGCGCCACCGATCGACCTCACTCGACTCGCTGAGGTCGCGGCACCTTTCGCTGCCACCGCGGCGATGGTGCTGCCCATCCTGGGGCAAGCTCTCGGCGGCCTGCTCGGCGGAAACTCCCAACAGCCCGCAGGTGGGGGAGTATCACCCGAAGCCGCTCGCGCGTTGCAGGCGATATCGGATATCGAGCGGCTGTACGGGGCCGGCGGCGACATACCCGCCTCTCGATCACCCGCCACCGCCAACCCCGCAAACGGCGTCGGCGGACTCGACGAGTACCAGCGAACCGCCCTGTACCAGCGCAATGCCGCTAACTCCTACGACAGGCTCGACGGCCAGCTCAACAAGTATCTCTCGGAGCTCGCCGCGAAGAACAAGGCTGCAGCGAGCGAGCTACGGGAGATTCGCGCAGATGTGGTGACCCGGATCCGCGCACTGAACTCAGCCGCGCTCACCCCCGCGGGGCGCCGACAAATCGACCATCTCATGGTGCAGGCTCTCCGGCGGGCGCACACCATTGTGGGCGACACCCAAGCCACCAGCGCGGAAATAGCCCGGGCGGTGGACCGACTGTCCGACCACTACCTCTCGGATCTTGTCCGGACCCGCGACAGGGGCACCGTCGCGGGTGAGGCTGCCGTCCGCACCGCACTCGCCCAGTTGGGAAAGAAGTACGTATGGGCCGCGGATGGCCCATCGACATTCGACTGCTCGGGATTGATGAAGTATGCCGCCGCACACGCTGGAGTGAGACTTCCGCACAACGCAGCCCAGCAGCTGGCTGCCACCCGGCGTATACCTGCCAATAAAATCAGGCCCGGAGATCTGATCTATCCGAAGAATCTGTTCAAAGGTTCGAGGCCCGGACATGTCATGATGTATATCGGTGACGGAAAAGTGGTCCATGCAGGAGGTCCTAAGCCGAGTAAAGTTCGAATAGCTTCGCTCCCGAAACGCTATGTGGCCTCACGCTGGACATGACTGCCAGCCATGGGGATAGCCGAGACTGGCAGCAACGGCGCGCGCTCCCGCGCTACCCTCTCACCGGCATTGCTCGACAAGTAAGCGATGTTCGAAAACCAAGGTGACCGTGATGTCTGAAGCAGAAATCCATGCCCGATACTCCGACCGCCTCATGGTTGGGCAAGAGCTCGCCAGTTTGCGGTCCGGCAATGGCGAGTACACGCTGTCGTGGAACGAGAAGGGCGGCCTCGCTCTCGTTCGAAGCGACGGCTACATCACGTGGTCGTCCGGACCCGCGAAATTCGACGGAGAGCAATGGGCCACACTCGGCGATGATGGCTCCTTGAAAATAGTGTCACGGGCATTCAGTAGCACATTGTGGTCTACGCAGACACGCACTACAAGTGCAGCCAATCTTCGAGTCGGCGACGACGGGAGCATTGCGCTCTACGACAAGAATGGCTCACTTTTGTCGTATCTCGTACCTGCCGACGATAAGAAGAAGCATCTATTTCGAGTGTCTCTGTTTCGGCCCAACGGGAGAAGTGACACGCTGGACGAGATCATCCGATTGAACGAGATAGCCCTCCAGATGCTTGTCGACCTGCTGGGTGCGGGCACTCCTTCGCGTGGTCGTGAAGTGACGCAGATAATATCGAGGAGCTTCGGCTCGGGCACGATGGAATCCGCCATCAACGAACCCTATGTGGAAAACGAGGGAAAAATCGATAAATTGATAGACGAGCTCGTCGTGAAAAGTTCACAGATTTCCGGAGCTGCCGAAGGTATAGTCGCTAAGGTTCAGAAAGAGTCACATGACATACGCGAACTTCTCGCAAAGCTGGACACCGAGCTACGTGCGGCGATCACCAAGGTAGAGGTCATTGACAACGTGTGGACGTACTCACTAGCCAAAGAAATAGAGAGCGGTCTCATCACCGCAATCGAATCCACGCGCAACGCGGTCGAAGCGAGAATAGGCAGCGTGCACGACTTGGTCGCCGAGGCGTCCAAGAAGTTACAGACCACTCCGGGCACAAAAGCGGGAGGCAACGCCGGAACCGCTACTGCGGACGATACGACCGATGAGAACCTGAATAGCCCTGGTGACTGGGGCGAGACCTCCCCGAGCGATTCGGACTTGTTGAACCAGCTCGGATTGGGCGGTGACCTCGATTCCGACCCGGACCAGCTGCGGGACTCCAACCGCGCGCCTGATCCCGAACTCAGCGCCGCTTTGAAATCACTGGCTACAAGCATCGCCAACGGTGCCGCCACAGGAACGGGGACCTCCTCTCCTGCCGGCAGCGATCCCATGCAGAACCCGATGGTGATGTCGATGCTCGCGCAGGCGCTAGCGGGAAAAATGGGCGGAAACAACAACACGACCCGCCGACCTCCCCGAGACGAGTCCGCCACGACCGAGACCGAGCCGCGCGAGGATCGAGTGATCGAGGCCCCGAACGACACACCACCACCGCAACCCGACGCAGCACCGGCCCCAGCAGTCCAGGCGGACACCCCCGGCGCACCGGCTGCCGCGCCCGACCCCGCCGCCGCGCCGGTCGGACCGATAACGATCACTCAGGCAGATGGCAGCACCGTGCAGGTCGCTGGTCCACCGGTCGTGGCAGAGGCGCTCAACCGGGAACTCAACAACGCCAACGGCAGTAACGCACACGCCGCCTACCAGGGAACCACCGGCGAGAACACGCAACAGCACCCGTGGGCCGAGCTGGACAATCCCGCGGACCTGAGCACCGGTGACGTCGTGCGATGGGAGAACCGGACAGGATTGATCGTGCTGAAAGACGGTGTGCCTCACACCGTCGCCAGCACCAAACTTGTTCCACTCGACCAGCATTTCCCGGTCGACGACGGCCACGGCGACTACGGTCAATTCGTGGGCTTCTACCGCCCCACCGGCGCCGGCATCGGACTCGAAACGGCAACGACGACCTGAACCCGACCGAAGTCACAAGACCCGTACAACCACCGCGTCCGCGGGCATCGGCATTCTCCTCACCCGAGCCCCGGTATATGGCGCCTCGATCACGCCGCCCTCGACCGCCAACTGGACATGCTCAGGACCTCTCGAACCCCACGGATCCCGCGGAAAAACCAGATCTCCGGGGCGGGCATCACCGGGATGGACCCGGACCCCACTGTTGATCTGATCGTATGTCGTCCGAGGCAGCACCACCTCACCATTGGTTGCTTGAGCGATCGCGTATTGGGTCAGACCCGAACAGTCGAATCCGCCTCCGCTGGGACCCTGCGCACCGCCACCGCCCCAGACATACGGGGTTCCCAGCCAAGCCGCAGCCGCATTCTCGGCGCGTGCACCCACCGAATCGCCAGTGGTGCCGCGACGACGTTGCGGACCGCGCACGGCTGAATTCGGGCGATCCCTCTGACCCGCAGGCACGACCCTGGCCACCCTCGATCGCCGCGGAATGCGCCGTCGCCGAACAGGGGACGGCGATGCGGAAATCTGGGCGGCCTGCCGCTGCGCCGCGATCGCGTCCGAATTCACTTGGGAGCCCGCCGATGACAACAGCCGATTAGCCGAATCCAAGAGCGCCGGAACACTCAGACGAGTGTCGGCGATCGCCGCGATCGCCTGAACCCGCGATCGAAAATCAGCGACGTGGTTGTCCAGCGCCACCCGCCCGACGATCGTTCCATCACCGACGGTGCGGGTTACCGTGCGCACGTCCTCGTCTCTCGACGCGGTCGTGTCGAGAGCATGTGTATGGGAACGAACCATCTCGCCATAGGCGGCGATGCCGAACGCCTTCGATCCACCTTCCGGTAGCGGATCGATTTTCGTGCGGGGAGCGGAAATCTCCAGCCCACGAGGTCCGGCCGTGCCATACAGCCCACGCAAAGCCCGCAAAGCGTAGTCTGCTTGCTCTGCGTAGTCCATCATCTGACCAGGCCATTCTCTGTGATTGATCGCCGCGACGGCCGGATATCCTATTTTCACTCCTGCTCGGCGAGACTGAATTCCCACCAGAGAGAGGTAGCCCGTTTCCCAGTCGCAGGAAGCAGTGACAATTGAGGAAATCGAAAGGCGGGCGCTGGAGAATGGTGTCAAGAACCGAGGAAAACGACGTCGATCTCGATACGCTGGGCACGCGCACGGACCTTCACCATCGTGCGAAACCGCTTGTAGCCCCCGTTGGTGCCAGCGCGGGGCTGAAGAAGGTCATCGCCGCGGCTGAGGCCGCGCGACTGTTGGCCGTGAACATCCTGGGCCGGGGACCGACATGCCCGCCCCCACGGCGAACACAGCCCTACTTGGTGCCACCGAGTTTGCCCGAGTCCGGATCCTCGGGGCAGGTCGTCGAAAAGTACACTCAGACGCTTGATGGCTTGGCCGGTCGGATCGTGACACTCGAGCAGCTCGATGACCAGGTCGCGGCCGCGACTCTCGTCGTCGGCTCCGGACGAGTCAAAGCCCTCGCGGCGGTGAACTCGATCTTTACCACCCTTCAGCACAAGTTCGATCTGGCTCAGAAGGGCGCCGATCCGAAAACAAAACGTCTCAGCGCCGCGCAAGAGTCCACGCTTTTGGCCGAGATCTCCGATGCCATCCAGGCCGCGTTCGAGCACATCCGAAAGGTGCTGCGGGTCAACGAGGAAATGGCCGGCGGTGCCGGCAGCGGGACCGCAACTCCTAGCGGCACCGGTGGGGAAGCGGGCGGTGGGGGCGGGGGACTTGATATCGGATCGATCCTGCAGGGAGTACTCGGCCTCGCCGTACCGATGCTCGCTATGCTGCCCACGCTGCTTCCTGACAACTCCCAGCAGGAGAAGAGTGACCAGGAGCGGTCGAACGAGGGCGCAGATACAGACAAGAGACAGTCGGTGGACCCCCGCCCGAGCTCACCCCCCGCGTCTGCGCCCGATCCTGTCGCGCCACCCCAGCCTGTGCTGTCGGCTGACTCCGCACCTCCGGTGCTCGTGCCGTCGACCGTGGACGCGCCACCCGCACAAGAGAACTCAGCGCCCGCGGTGACGTCACCGGGATCCGTCGCTCCAGCCGCACCCGGCCTGCCGAGCGATCGTAAGAGGCCCCCGGCGGTCACGTCGCCGGACGAATCGGTTCAGGAACCAGAGGAATCATTGGTGCCCGATCAGGGCGGCGTATGAACGTGCGGCTCGGAGAGGGTGTCCGGCGGGAGTATCCGAGCCCGCGCCACGGCGACGACCGGCGAACGGGCAGTTGTTCGTCGGTCGTCGCTACGGCTGGGCGACCTGCCGGGGGAGCAGTGCGGATCTGACAAGCCCAGGCCCATGCGCTTCTGGTCCTGCGCCGGGCCAGTGACGGCTGGATCTTCGAGAAGCGAACAACCAACCGTCACGAGAGTATCGTCAAATAGAGGCTCGCTCAACAGCGGCTTATTGGACGAGGATCGGCCAGCGCGCACTCTCGCGAAGAATCGGGCACGATGTGATGAGCCGCCACCAATGCTCGGAAGGCCGCGGTTTTGTCGGGACACGAGCCGACCCGGCATTCTCGATGCCATTGCATCAGCTCGTGTGCCCGACGTAGCTCACCCGGTGACAGCAACGCCGCTGCCGCTGTCTTGTCGTCCGCTTCATGATGCGAAATTGATTCGAGCTCAACTGAATTCGATGTCGTAGGTGGGGCATCTTCGCCACGAGCGTGGTGAGGGTAGGGGCGAAGGCAGGCCCCGGTGACAATCAGGCACAGTAGCGTAGTCCCCGCCATTGCGAGGAAATGCCAGTCGAACATGAGGAAACCGTCCCTTCCACGACGGTGATCTAAGGGGTCGGGGAGCGTTCCGCTCGGGAGGTTCGTCGACTCCGCGGATCAGTGAGTATTGAGCACTCAACGATACGTTGTTTAATGAGCCAATAACTGGCGGCATATTCATGTCTGGGAATAGGTCGGCTGCTTCTTCCCACCGGTGGGAGTGACCCGGGATGCGGCCCGCAACGCCCTCGATATCGTTCAGCCAAGCGAGATCGGCGGAAGGATTCCGAGTGTCAGCGGCCGAAGACGCCTTCTATACCGGCGTGCAATGCCTAGGTTTGGTAGCCGGCGGCGTCCGCAACGACGAGCGCGCCGGAGCGGCATTTCGTGCCGCCACCGACCTGGACCCGGACATGTGCGATGCGTGGCTCGGACGCGCGATGGCCGGCGAGATCACCGCCGAAGTCATCTATGGCGCGTACCGATCCGTACACAACCTTTACCGCGACCAGCAGAAGGCGGGTCTCGTCGAGCGGACGCTCTGGTGTCAAGCCGAGATACGTGTCTTCGGCCTCCGAATGCCGATGGCGGACCGGGATCAGATATCCATCGCCCAGGCATGCGAATACGCCGATGCGGGGGAGTGGGGCGAAGCCGCGACGATGCTCGCGGAGATCCGAGCGGATGAGGTCGCCGAGTTCGTACGCATGACCCTGGACTTTCGCACCGGTCGATGGCCCGACGTTCTGAGCACACGCGCCAAGGCGCCTTCGTTCAGCGACCGTCTTCTCGACATCGCCGCGGAACTGATGGCTGCCCAATCCCTGGCCCACCTCGGAAGATTCGGAGAAGCCCTGCCGCGCGCGAAACGAATCGTCGAGGAAAGCGCAAGTGGCAACCTGTCCTACATCTGGGCCGACGCGCATTTTCTGCTCGGTATGATCCTGCGCCACACCGGTGACCACGACACGGCCGAACGAGTCCTGGCGGGACTCCCCGGATCCGCACTCTGGTCCGATCGATCGATCTGGCAACAAGCTCTGCGAGACAAGGCCTATCGACTCGAGGTGACCACGCCTGACGTGATCGCATCTCGAACCGACCGCTGGGACCCCGGTTCCGGGGCCGACCCCGCCGAGGTCATGGCCTTCGCGGCCAAAGAACAGCGCAGCGCGCTACTGCGCGAAGCCTCCACCTTGCTCGACGCGCAAATCGGTATGCAGTCGGTCAAGGAACAAGTCCAACGGTTGCGGTCGGGTATCCAAATGGATCGCGTACGCGCCACCCGGGGATTGGCCGTGGACACCAAGTCACAGCACCTCATTTTCTCGGGCCCACCCGGAACCGGCAAGACCACCATCGCGCGAGTGATCGCCAAGATACTGGCGGGGCTGGGCGTGGTGGACAACGCCGACGTCATCGAGGTCTCCCGTCAGGACATGGTCGGAACACATCTGGGGCACACCGCACCGAAGACCAACGCACTCATCGACTCCGCGCTCGGAGGGGTGTTGTTCATCGATGAGGCATACACCCTGATCCAAGAAGGTCTCTCGGGCGGAGACGCTTTCGGAAAAGAAGCGGTCGACACACTGCTGGCGCGAATGGAGAACGACCGCGACAAACTCGTCATCATCATCGCCGGGTACGAAGACCAGATCGACCGATTCCTCGCCTCCAACGACGGGCTCGCTTCACGATTCACCAAACGAGTGCGTTTCCCGTCGTACGATCCGGACGAGTTGGTTTCCATCGCCGACCACATCGCCAAGGGCAAGGACTCCGTGCTGTCGGACGCTGCCCGCGACATCCTGCGCGAACGTTGTGAACGATTGGCCCGACACTCGCGGCAAGGGCGACGACTGATCGATCTGGCTGGCAACGGACGATTCGTACGCAACGTCATCGAAGCGGCCGAATCCGAACGTGACTACCGCGTCACCCGCGACCACCCCGACGTGTCGGAACTGACCGACCTGGAACTGATGACCATCGACGCCTTCGACATCACCACGGCGCTGGCGGGACTGGCCCCGTCCGACTCGGAGTAGCCGGCTGTGGCCCGCTTTCGAGTCGTCACCCGACACCAGATCTCGGGCTGGCGCTTCCTGCTGCGCCGACTCGAACACGCGCTCGTTCGCCGCGACACCTCCATGCTCGATGATCCGGGACGAGGCCGCTCCACCGCGCTCACCATCGGTATAGCTCTGGCCTGCGTGTGCATTGCCGCCGCGGCGGTATTGGCCTTCTTCAAGCCCGCCAAGCTCATCGGCAACGCACGTGTCGTCGCAGACAAGGACTCGGGCGCCGTCTACGTGCGCATCGGCGACCGGCTCCACCCCGCTTTGAATCTCACCTCGGCCCGATTGATAGCCGGCTCTCCGGACAAACCCGTTCAAGTCAGCGGCGCGGAAATTTCCAAGTTCCCCCGAGGACCACTGGTCGGGATCCCGGGTGCACCCGCCACTCTTGTCGACCAGCCTGACACCGAATCCACCTGGGCGGTATGCGACTCCGCGCAACTAGGCGCAGCCGCACCCGTCAATCCAGAGACCGGACTGCCCACCGCGGCGCGAGCGGGAGTGGTTACCACGGCGATCGGAGCACCGCTGAACATCGATCAGAGCACCGGTCGACAACTGCAAGCGGATCAGGCGCGCCTGGTCCGCGGAGACGATACAGTCTGGCTGATCTACCGCGACCCCGAAACCGAATCCGGAGTCGTACGCGCAGCGGTGTCCCTGACCGACACCCCCGTACTCCTCGCGTTGGGGATCGACGCCACCGCGCCCGTTCTCACGGTCTCCAGAGGTCTGCTCGACGCGATTCCCGAAGCGCCACCCTTGCGCGCCCCCGAAATACCCGGCTTCGGAGAATCGATGACCTTGAGTTCGGGCTACACCGCGCCGGTCGGCACAATCCTGGCCGTCTCCAACCCCGGCGCAGAAGCCTCCTTCTACATCCTGTCCAACTCCGGCGCCGTGCGCGTGAGCTCTGTACTCGCCGCGATGATCCGCAACGCCGACACCGCCGGAACGTTGTCCACCCGCACCGTCGGGCCGGGCCTCGTGGCCACCGCACTGCGACCTGGGATATGGCCGGGCACAGCCAAATTCCCGCCGCGTCCCATCGACCTGGTCGATCCCAGCACCAATCCGGTTACCTGCTATCAATGGGAGCGCCGCGCCGACGACGCAAACGCCACAACTCACATCGTCGTCGGGACACAACTACCGCTACGGGAAAACGAATCGAATCAGACCGTCGCCTTGGTCACCGCGAACGGTTCCCGCGGCCGCACCGCCGACGCGGCTTACCTCCCGCGCACAACGGGGCAGTTCGTACAAGTGACCGGATCCGACCCGGCCTCCCCGCGGCGAGAGTCCCTGTACTGGATCACCGAGACCGGCATACGCCACGGAATCGATACCGCAGCCGACAACGCCGACGCGACCCTGCGGGCCCTCGCATTGCGCGTACCCGTCCTCGCCCCGTGGAGCATTGTGTCGCTGTTCGCTGTCGGACCCACACTGTCCCAACGTGACGCTCGCATTCAACACGACGGAATACCGGTCAACCTCGGAGGCACCGGGCTCGGAGGCGGGTCGTGACCACCCGGCGTTTCGTGCGACCCGCGCGAATGGTAAGCGGTCCCAAAGCGCCCGCGGTCGCCGAGTTGCGACTGCAACCCCCCACCGAACTGCCTCGACCGGTCCCCATGTCCAAATTCCGCATGGTGCTGCCGGTGGTCATGGTCGCCGCGATGGCCGGAATGATGGTCATGATGTTCAGAGGCGGAGGCGCCGGAGCTTCTCCGATGGCGATGTTGTTTCCGCTCATGATGCTCGTGTCGATGGTGGGCATGATGGGTGGCGGAATGGCCGGTGGCGGGGGTGCGGGATCCGCCGGCCTCAACGAGGAACGCAAGGACTACCTGCGGAGCCTGGCCGAAAGCCGCAAAGGCGTGCACGAAGCCGAAAGCGAACTCCACCATTACCTGCGCTACATACACCCCGGCCCGGCAAGCCTGCACCATCTGGTGTCGAGCAAACGCATGTGGGAAGTGCAGGCCGCCAGTCCACAATTCCTCCGAGTTCGAGTCGGGCGCGGGCGCATCGCCAATCAGGTACGCGTCATCGTTCCCGAAGCCGCCCCAACTTCCGACCTCGACCCCGTCGGGGTCGTCGAGGTAACCCGATTCGCGAAGGCCTATTCAACGGTCGGGGGCATGCCGGTCGCGATCAATCTGCTGTCCACACCCCAGATCAGCCTTGCCGGAGACCCCGGGCGGGTAGCGGCGCTCGTGCGTGCGATGGTCGCCGAGGTCACGGTCCTGCACGGCCCCGATCAGGTCGCCATCGCCGCGGTGGTGTCCGATCCGGATTCCGCTGACTGGTCGTGGCTCAAGTGGCTCCCGCACAGCCAGCACCACACCGACACCGACGCCGTGGGTTCGGCCCGCATGATCTACACCAATGTCGCACAGCTCCGCTCCAAGGTGCTCGCGGGTCTGAACCGGGGCCCGTTCTCCGCGAACTCCGAACCGGCACAAGACCGCAAACACTACGTGGTCATCGTCGACGTCGGCGGATCCGCGACCGAACGCGATATCTCCGGCATCGACGGATGTACCTGGCTCAGACTCGGACGTGCCGATCAACTCCTGCCCCGTGCGCTGCGGTTCACCGTCGACCCGGACAGAACCATGCACGAGGTAACCGCACGCGGTACTCGCAAGGTCGGAATCGCCGACGCGCTCGACCTCTACTCGACGATCTGCCTGGCCCGCCGACTGGCGCCCCATCGGCTCTCGACCGTCGTGGAGGCCGTAGCCGCCGACCGGGCCAGCTCCGGAACCAGTTGGTCGGAAATGCTTTCGCTCGCCGACGCCGCCACCTTGCGGCCGGACCGGCAGTGGCCGCATCGCCGCGAAGCCGACCGTTCGCGACTGAGCATCCCGTTCGGACACGACCCGGCCGGTACGACGCTGCTCCTCGATATCAAAGAATCCGCGGAGGACGGCATGGGTCCCCACGGAATGTGCATCGGCGCAACCGGTTCGGGTAAATCCGAGTTTCTGCGCACTCTCATACTGTCCGCGGTCACCACTCACTCACCGGACGCCCTCAACCTACTACTCGTCGACTTCAAAGGTGGCGCAACCTTTCTCGGCTTCGATCAGCTCTCTCATGTAACAGCCGTCGTCACCAATATGGAGGAGGAAGCAGACCTCGTCACCCGCATGGAAGACGTCATCAACGGTGAGATGATCCGCCGCCAACGCGTCCTGCGCGACGCCGGGAACTTCGCCAGCGTCGCGGACTACGAACGAGCACGCGAACAAGGCGCCGGGC